>NZ_KQ960251.1:0-1528 GCF_001553125.1 Peptoniphilus sp. DNF00840 | reverse complement strand
CTTTTTTGCCTGCTTTGTCATCAGTCTGAAGAGATTCGCAATTGAATCTCTTTTTTTTGCCTATAAAATTTTATTCATAAAAATTTTATTACATACCGCTTACAAGCTTTCCAAAGAAAGATAAGAATAATGGATTGTAAATATCGTCAATAATTACTGCGAAGGAAGGATAAAGAATCCACGCAATATTATTGTAACCATAAGCGTCCATTACAGCCTTTGTATTTGCAACAGCATTTGGTCCTGAACCACAGCCCCAACCACAGTTTCCTGCTGCCATTACTGCTGCTCCATAATTCTTTCCAAACATTCTGTAAGAAATAAGTATAGCGAATAATGCCATTAAAACTGCTTGTGATGCTAAAACAATACCCATTTGACCTAAGTGACTTAATAGCTTTGTAATGTCAATTGTCATCAAAACAAGTGCTAGATAAAGTTCAAGGAACATATGCTCAATGGCACTAACTTCAGATACATAAGTATCTCTTCCAAGTTTTTCAATAACATTTCTTGCAATTGCTCCTGCAAATAGGCAGCCTATAAATTTAGGCATTTCAATTCCAGGAATATTATCAAGAAGGAAGTAGATTGGCATACCAAGTGCTGAAACAAGAAGAACCATAGCAAAAGCTACAATCATCCTGCTATCTACTAATGGATGTACTTCGTTATTAATTGCAGATTCTGGCTTGTCATTTGGATCAGCCTTTAGGTTGTGCTTGTGAATTAAATATGCAGCAACTGGTCCCCCAATTAGTGAACCCATAATGTTACCCATTGTACCAGCAGCAACACCAATTTCAGTTACACCATCAGGTGCTCCCCAATCTGCAAAAATTGGTCCAAAGGCAGATGCTGTTCCAACTCCACCAGACATAGCTGCTGATGAACATTGAAGAGCGAATAGAGGGTGCATACCAATTGCTTTAGCAACTACTACTCCCAAGATATCTTGCAATGTTATAAGTAAACAAGCTGCGAAGGCAATATTAAATATAAGTTTTCCCCCAGCCTTCTTAAATAATGAAGCAGAAAATCCATATCCTACTGTTAAGAAGAATATATTTTGTGCTAAATCCTTTGTAATCTTAGCATCAAAGCTAAGTGCTATGAATCCTGATAGTTTAATTATTGCTATAATTATTGAAAAAATTAGCCCTGATACAACTGGAGCAGGAATAGCGTACTTCTTCAAGGCTTTTGAGTGGCTTACACACCATCTACCAGCGAAAATTACTAAAGCTGCGATACCAAGAGTACATAAGTATTCAAATTGGAAGGATGCAACTTCACCGTTTTTGCCAGGAGTATAAGTCCCAAAATAACCAAGAACGTCTTCTAGTGTCATAATAAAACCTCCTATAAATTTTTGTACATAAAATTACTAAAAAATATTTTGTACATTTTGTTATTATAGCACTTTTTTAAAAAAAGTCTTTTATAAATTTTTCTTATTTTTAAATATTTTACTATTTATTAAAAAAATAAGAGGGAAGATTGTAAAATGAAGTTAGCCAAATAAAAC
>NZ_KQ960250.1:0-729 GCF_001553125.1 Peptoniphilus sp. DNF00840 | reverse complement strand
TGCCTAAGGAAGAGCCTTTAAATAAAGAAGAACTAACAAATCTAATTAATGAAGCTAGGGCAATTGAAAAAGGCGATAAGACAGAAGAAGCCTTTAATAAATTACAAGAAGCAATAAAAAAGACTCAAGAATCAATAGATAAGATTAAGTCTAAAGAATATTTAGAAAATGCAAAAAATGAACTTCAAAAAGCAATTGAAGAATTCAAGGAAAGTCCAGCAGAGGTAAAAGAAGCAAAAAATAAAACTGAACTTGAAAAGTTATTACGTGAACAAGACTCTTTATACAAAGATGTACTAAAGGGCGAGTACAAAGAAGAAGGCAGTAAGTTATATTTAGATAAATATAAAGAAGCTATAAAGTTATTAGAAGATCCAAAGGCGAAAGAAGAAGACATTGATGATGTAATAAGATCTTTAAAATCAATAAGGCAAAATAGATTAGTCTTAAAAATTTTAGATATTTTCCAAGACTTAATAGTTAAAGCTGAAGAAATAACAAATAGAGGAAATACTGATAAAAAATACACAGAAGATTCCTTCAACAAGTTAAAAGAAGCTGTTGTTGAAGCAAATAAATATTGGCTTACTAAAAATGATCAACCTAAGGAAAAAATTGAAAGTTTAAATGCAATGCTAAAAGAAGGGCTTGAAGGATTAAAGGAAGTAGCAAAGCCTGAATTAAACAAAGAAGCTTTAACAAAGGAAATAGCAGAAGCTAAGAAAGTTG
>NZ_KQ960249.1:1856-32960 GCF_001553125.1 Peptoniphilus sp. DNF00840 | reverse complement strand
TTTGTTAGTCCAACTTTTGGGGGTCAGTTCATTTTCCACCGGGTTTATTTTTATTGAGAATATTTTATTTTAAATAAATAAGATTGAAACCATGTCTTGTACGTGAAGTGGTGCTTCAGGTCCAACTGGAAGACCAACTAGATACCAAATTATCATTAGGGCTGTCCATCCAACTAGGAAGAACATAGAGTATGGAAGCATCATTGATGTAAGAGTTCCAAGTCCAGATTCTTCGTCATACTTTTGCATGAATACAACGATCATTGCAAAGTAAGACATAAGTGGTGTGATGATGTTTGTTGAAGAGTCACCAATTCTATATGCAACTTGTGTAAGTGCAGGTGAAAGTCCAAGGTTGTACATCATTGGTACAAAGATTGGAGCCATAATTGCCCATTTTGCTGAAGCTGATCCCATGAATAGGTTAAGGAAGGCTGATAGCAAGATGAACATTATTAGAAGTGGTAGTCCCTTTAGTCCAATTGATTCTAAGAAGTCTGCTCCGTTTTTTGCAAGGATAAGACCAAGGTTTGTTTGGTTGAAGTATTTTACGAATTGTGCTGCAAAGAATGCAAGAACAAGGTATCCACCCATGCCCTTCATTGCCTTTGTCATTGCATCAACAAGGTCGTGTGAATTTTTAATAGTTCCAACAGTTTTACCATAAGCAATACCAGGAATCATAAATAATAGTAGCATTGCAGGGATAAGTCCGTGACCTAAGAAAAATTTAAGAGTTTTAATGTCTTTTCCATCTTCTAGGGCTCTAAATGGAGCATTTGTTGGGAACATTAAGAATGCCATAACTACAACAAAGATAATGAAAGCTATAAGAGCATTTCTAAGGCCCTTCTTTTCTACATCTGTTAGTGGACTTTCGTCAGCCTTATAAGATCCGTGATATTCTCCTAAGTTCTTTTCAACTATTCTATTAGTTACAAGAGTACCAATTATTGTGATTAAGAAAGTTGATACAAATAGGAAGTACCAGTTACAAGTAGCGGCAAGGGTCATATCAATACCACCAGCTTTTAATGCTTCGTTTGTGATATTTGTAAGTAGTGGGTCAGTTGTACCAAGCAGTAAGTTTGCAGAGAAACCACCACTAACTCCTGCAAAGGCAGCTGCTATACCAGCAAGTGGATGACGACCTGCGTTTGCGAAGATAAGTGCTCCTAGTGGAACTACTACAAGATAACCAGCATCAGATGCAATATTTGACATTACACCAGCGAAAACAACTGTAGCTGATAGAAGTGTAGGGTTTACATTAGATAGAAGTCTTTTTAAAGTTGCGTTAAAAAGTCCGCTGTTTTCAGCAACACCAACACCAAGCATAGCTACAAGTACTGTTCCTAAGGGAGCAAAACCTGTGAAGTTTTCTGTTGCAGAGTTAAAGATGTAAGCTAGACCTTCCCAGTTAAGTAGAGAAACAGCTTCCTTAGTAACTTCTTCTCCAGCCTTGGCATCGAAGTATGTTACACTTAGTCCTGCTTTTGCAGCAAAGTAAGATACGATGATTACGATTGCACTAAGTATAGCAAAAATCATTGCAGGGTGTGGTAATCCATTACCAATTCTTTCTACGCCTTTCAGAAATCCGCCAACGTCATTCTGGTCTTTAAATTTTTTGTTTTGTTCTTTCATAAATTCCTCCTCTGTAATGAAAATAATATCCTCATAATTAATACTATATTATCTATTATATACTTGCAAGCAATATTTGGCTTTATCGCAAAGTCTTATATTGCGTTAATAGATTGAAGTAAATGTTTAATTTTGTTAAAGTATAAATAATGAGAAATTGGATAATTATCCTGTCTGCAAGTGCAATTTCATTTCACAAATTCAATTTATTATGCTAAAATAAGGTCTAAGTAATAAGGAGGAGTCCAATGAAAGAGTATAGTTCATTTGAAATTCTTGGACCAATAATGGTTGGTCCATCATCATCACATACTGCAGGCGCTTGTAAAATCGCTGGATTGGCAGCCAAAATTTGTCCAGCTGATTACGAGAACGTTGAGTTTTATCTTCATGGTTCCTTTGCTTTTACATATAAGGGTCACGGAACAGACAGGGCACTTCTAGGTGGCATAATGGGTTTTAAAACCTATGACAGTTCTATAAGAGATGCTTATAAAATTGCAGATGAAAGGGGAATAAAGTATTCCTTCATACCAACTAATCTTGGTGAAAACTATCATCCAAACACAGTGAAGATTAAATTTAATTATAAAGACAGAGACAGTGAATATGTAATTGGATCCTCAATTGGTGGGGGAAATATGAAAATTGTTGACATCAATGGAATCGAAGTTGATTATGATGGCAAGTTCCCTACACTCTTATTCCAATATCCTGAACAAAAGGGAGTAATAGCAGATGTCTCGACTATACTTGCTGATGAGTCCTACAATATTGAATCTATAAATACAAGTAAGGACGAGCTTACAAATATAGTAACTCTTACAGTTGAACTTGATGAAAGTGCAAATAAGAGTGTACTAGATAAATTGTTAAATAATTCCAGATATATTACATCTAAATATGTGGAGGTTTAAATGTTAAATACAGCTAAAGAAGTTATTGAAGCATGTAAGAAGGATAATCTTCACATATATGATTTAGTTCTAAGTGGAGAAACTTCTGCTCTTAAAATGACTGAAGAAGAGATGAAGAATAAGATCAGGGAAATCTTGGAGGTTATGAAGAGATCTTCCCAAGAAACACTAGACAAATCCTATGAAACTGAATATAAAATGATAGACGGATTCGCAAAAAGAATGAACGACTATCAAAAAGAAAAAGACCCTTTAACTGGAAAGTTTCTAGTTAGGGCAATGGCTATGGCCTTTTCCACATCTGAGACCAATGCAAATATGGGAACTATAGCAGCAGCACCTACTGCTGGAAGTTCTGGTATTATGCCAGCAGCCTTAATGGCAGCTAAGGAAAAATATGGCTTGGATGATGAGGTTTTGATAAATGGACTATTGACATCAATAGGAATAGGGCAAATTATTGGTAAATATGCAACGTTCGCTGGTGCTGAAGGTGGATGTCAAGCAGAATGTGGGTCTGCCAGTGCAATGGCGGCTGCTGCATTAGTTGAAATGCTTGGCGGAAGTCCAGACGAAGCACTACACGCAGCCAGCATTACACTTATCAATGTAATGGGGCTAGCCTGTGACCCAATAGCAGGACTAGTAGAGTATCCATGTACCTTTAGGAACGCATCAGGAGTTATGAATTCTTTCATATCAGCTGATATGGCACTTGCAGGTATTAAATCAATTGTTCCCTTTGACGAAGTTTGTCAAGCAATGGGAGAAGTTGGTCACTTGCTACATGAATCTATTAGGGAGACTGGTCTTGGAGGACTTGCAGGTACAAAAACTGGCCAAGAAATTAGGGCTAAGTTTTTAAAAATTAAGGAGGATTAAAGAAAATGAAGGAAAAGAAAAAAATAGGTCTAATTCCTAGACTTATTCTTGCAATTGCACTGGGTATTCTTGTTGGACAATTTTTACCAGAAGTAGTAACTCAAGTAGCAATTACAATATCAGGATTATTTGGTAAATTTTTGAACTTTATAATTCCACTAATGATTGTTGCCTTTGTATCTAAGGGTATTGCAGACTTGTCAGAAGGTGCTGGAAAACTTTTAGGAGCAACAGTTGCATTAGCTTATGGTTCTACACTAATTGCAGGATCATTATCTTATACAATGGCAAGAAACATATTTCCAAGCTTTATTAAACCAGAGCTAGCAGAAGAAATTCAAAAAGCAACAGCACATGAAGTTGCACCATTATTTGAAATTCCACTTGGACCTTTCATTGACGTAACAGCAGCGCTTGTTCTTGCATTTATGATTGGACTTACAGTTTCTGCTCTTAGAGCTAAAGGATCTGGAGAAGTATTTTACAAGGCTATTAACGAATTTAACGAAATCATAAATCTAGTTTTATCAAAATTTGTAATTCCACTACTTCCATTCTTTATCTTTGGTAACTTCTGTAACCTATCATATTCAGGTTCAGTATTTGCAATTCTTGGAATATTCTGGAAGATCTTCATCTGCATCATCGCACTACACATAATTTATATAGTAGTACAATTTTCAGTTGCAAGTGCATACACAGGAAGAAATCCTTTCAAATGTTTAAAGGATGCACTTCCAGCTTACCTAACAGCAGCAGGTACACAATCATCTGCAGCAACTATTCCAGTTAACGTTGCTTGTAACAGAAAAATGGGCGTTACAGCTCAAATTAGAGAATTCTGTATCCCACTTTGTGCAACAGTTCACTTAGCAGGATCAATGATTACTCTTACATCTTGCGTATTCACATTACTAACAATGTTTGATATGCCACACTCTTTCCCGCTATTACTTAAGTTTATAGCAGTTCTTGGAGTTGCTATGGTTGCAGCACCAGGTGCGCCAGGTGGAGCAGTAATGAGTGCACTACCATTTTTACCAGTAGTAGGAATCGAATCATCAGGAACACTTGCTACAATTTTAATTTCACTTTACCTAACTCAAGACTCTTTTGGTACAGCTTGTAACGTAACAGGCGACAACGCTATTTCAATGGCAGTTGAAAAAATTTATTACAAACACATCGTAAAGAAACCTATCCCAGAAGAAGACTTCGAAGACGGTAGAATTAACCTATAATTTAAAAGCATATTTACCGGAGAAGGCTATGTCATTGACATAGCTTTTTTCTTTTGCAAAATTCTTATTATAAATTTGGTATAATGAAGGAAAGGTTGGTGGAAGACACAAGATGAAGACTGTACTTATAACTGGTGCCTCACGAGGAATTGGAAGAGATATTGCAAGAAGACTTGCAAGAGAAGACTATAGAATAATTATTAACTACAACAAGTCAGAAAAAGAAGCTAAAGAATTGGAAAAAGAAATTAGAGGCATGGGTAGAGATGCCCTTGCCCTTAGGGCAGACGTGAGAAAATTTTCTGAAGTTGAAGAAATGTTTAAGGAAGTTGAGAGAAGATTTAAGGGAGTTGACATCCTAATCAACAATGCAGGTATATCTTCCTACGCCCTCTTCCAAGATATTGACGAAGAAACTTGGGACGAGATTTTCGATGTCAACGTCAAGGGAGTTTACAATGCAATTCACGCAGCCCTTCCTTACATGCTAAAGAAACACGCAGGAAAAATTTTGAATATGACATCCATTTGGGGAATAGTTGGCGGTTCTATGGAGAGTCACTACTCAGCAACAAAGGGAGCAATCAATGCACTTACAAAGGCCCTTGCTCAAGAGCTTGGCTACTCAGGCATAACAGTTAACGCAGTTGCCCCAGGTGCAGTTGATACACCAATGACAAGAGAGATAGGGACAGACAACCTCTGCATTTTGTCAGAAGATATACCCATGGGTCGACTTGCAACTACAGAAGAGATTGCAGAACTTGTCGCCTTTATGGTTTCTGACAAGAACTCCTATATGACAGGACAAATAATTTCTCCCAACGGTGGAATGATTGTCTACTAAGTAAAAATTTGCTAGGCAATAAATTTTGATAAACAAATTTTAAAAATAAAAATAGAAGCTCTTACAAAGAGGAGGTAATATGACAAAGATTTTATACGCCAAGGACTATGTTGAAAAAAAGACTAGGGACCTGGTTGAGAAAGTTGAAGGCTTAAAGGACAAGCCAATAATTTCTATTATAAGAGTGGGCGAGGACTATGGATCACTTGCTTACTTGAAGGGAATAAAAAAGTCTGCAGAAAAACTTGGAGTTAGTGTTGATGTAAATGAATTTAAAGAAGATGTGAGTCAGGAAGAAATTTTAGACTGCTTAAAGGACTTAAACCAGGACAAAAAAGTTGGGGGCATACTTGTTTTTAGACCTCTCCCAGAGTCCATTGACGAAGATGTGATTTCTCTTGCCCTTGATCCAGAAAAGGACATTGACTGCATGAATCCAATTAACAGGGCTAAGGTTTATAGCGGTCACCTTGATGGCTTTATCCCCCTTGCATCAAAGGCAGCTCATGAGCTCTTAGGTTTTTATGGTTACGAATTAAAGGGCAAGGATGTGGTAGTTATTAACCACTCCAATGTTGTTGGCAAACCCCTTGCTATGATTTTGTTAAGTGAACTTGCAACTGTAACAGTTTGTCACGTGGGGACTAAGGACCTTAGGAAGCACACTAAGTCTGCCGATATAATTTTCACTGCCATGGGAAGGGCAGAGACTCTTGATGAAACATACTTCAAAGAAGACGCAGTTGTTATTGATATTGGGACTTCAAAGAACAAGGAAGGCAAGTATCGTGGCGACCTTGATGAAGAAGCTGTCATGGGAAAGATTGGAGCCTTCTCCCCAGTGCCTGGTGGAATAGGAAATATTACTAACCTCTTACTTCTTGAGAATGTAATAAACTATTACTTGTGAGAAAAAATTCATAAATGAAAAATTTATCCCTCCTTAGTGGAGGGCTTTTTATTGGAAATTTGTTATAATTGACTTAGTTGATGTAAAGGAGAGAGTTATGATAACAAACAAAGTGATCTTAGTTAGGCCTTATGCCTTTAATTTTAATACAGAGACAGCAGTGGATAATGTCTACCAAGTTAGCCCAGAGAAAACTTCTAAGGAAGTAATTCAAGAGAGGGCTTTAAAAGAATTTGATAGAGCTGTGGAAGCCTTGCGAGAAAAAAATATTCATGTTGATGTCATCGAAGACTTTGATGAGAGGACACCAGATTCAATTTTCCCCAACAATGTCTTTGTGACCTTCCCTGGTAAAATTTTCATTTGTGAAATGTACACAGACAATAGAAATGAAGAGTACGACAAAATCCTTCCACAACTTAAGAAGATTCTTGACTACGACAAGGCAAAAATAGTTGACTTCAGAAATAATGAAGGAAGAGTCCTTGAAGGCACTGGCGCTGTTGTAATCGACAGGTGGAATAAGATCTGCTACGGAAGTCTTTCAAAGCGTTGCGACAAGGGCGAATTTTTAAAATTCTGCAAGGTCTTTGACTTAAAACCTGTCTACTTCAAGTCCAAGGACAAGGGAACTTACATCTACCACACTAACGTCTTGATGATGGTGGGAGAAAAGTTTGCCATTATTGCAGATGACTTAATAGTAGAAAATAAAGAGGAAGTTCTAAAGTCCCTAAGGGAGTCAGGCAAGGAAATAATTTCTCTCAACCAAGAAGAGTTTGATAACTTTGCAGGAAATTCTATTGAACTAAAGGGCCATGACAAAAACATTCTTGTTATAGCTCAGTCAGCCTATGACAATCTTAGAAAAGAAAATATAGAAAAAATTGAAAAATACGATGAGATCCTTCCAATTGATGTTGAGACAATTTCAAAACATGGTGGGGGATCAATTAGATGCATGATAGCAGAAAACTTTTTTGAGTCATGATATGAAATTATTAAAATGTTTTGCATTTGTATATTTTGCAATCTCTTGGGCGAGAGGAATCCCTGGACAGTTTAAAATTTATAAAGAAGACAAGTCTTTGAAAAATTTATTCCTACTTTTAGGAAGGCTTATAATGGCTATAACTGCTATGATTGTGGCAGCAGCGATTTATCTTTAAAAGTTAAAAGAAACCGAAAGGGAGATAAATGAAGAAAAAAATAATAAATATAATAGAAATTCTTCTTGTGATAATCTTGCTAGTAAGTCTTTACAGGATTTACAACTACAACAAGGAGAGAAATCTTGTAAGTGGAGAGATGCCAGATAAGATAAATCATATTATAACTTTGCAAACTTGTTCGCCAGGAGATACAAGGCTTGTGGTTCAAGGAGTTTTAGTTGAAGATTAAAAGTCGCCTCAGGGCGATTTTTTTGTAGGAATTTTTATGGGTTAGTAGTTAAATACTAGCTCGTAACAAAGCATAAGTTCATAGAAAGATACGAGTTTATAGAAAAATAGGACTTAATAAAAAACTACAAGTTTATAAATAAGTACAAGTTCATAAAAAAGTATAAGCTGATAAAAAAATACGAAGTCATAGTAAAGGGTAAAGTCATAAAAAAATATAAAACAAAATAAAAAGATAGCTTTCCTTTAATTTACAAAACTTGTAAAGATTGTTATAATATAAACAATTAGGAGGTGTTAATTTGCCGAAGAATGCAAGAGCTATTTCCGAGACCGTAATAAGGAGAATGCCAGTTTATCATAGATACTTAAAAGAACTTATAGAAGATGGAGTTGAGAGAGTTTCTTCAAAGGAACTTAGTGGACTCACAGGTTTTTCTGCTTCGCAAATTAGACAGGACTTAAATAATTTTGGAGGCTTTGGTCAACAGGGATATGGTTACAATACTAAGGCCCTTAAAGAACAAATTGATAAAATTCTTGGAATAGACAAGTCTTACAAGAGTATAGTTATTGGTGCTGGTAGACTGGGACAGGCCATTGCGAGATACAATGGATTTAGGGATTCTGGTTTTAATGTGATTTCACTTTTTGACATCAAGGAAAACATAGGTGACATAAGTGGGATTAAGGTCCGCAAGATGGAGGACTTGGAAAAATACATAAGAGATGAAGGAGTAGATGTTGCAATCATCACTGTGCCTAGGGAAGTCTGCCAAGATGTGGCAAACAAAGTGATTGATGCAGGTGTAAGAGGAATTTGGAACTTCGCACCCTATGACTTAAAGGGACCTGAAGGCGTTGTAGTTGAAAACATAAGACTTAACGATTCCCTTCTAACCCTATCTTATTTTATGAAAGAAATTATCTGACCTATTATTTTATAATAGGTTTTTTATTTATAGGAGTTTTATTTTTAATGAAGATAAATTTTGATGAAGGTCTTTGTAAGATCACTGACCTAGAAGAGTTTGATCCCAGAGATATTTTCACTTGTGGGCAGGCCTTTAGGTGGTATGAAGAAGAGGACGGGTCCTTTACCTTTGTAACTCACGGCATAGTTGCCAACGCAAAAAAAGTTGGAGATGAAATAATTTTAAAGGGAGTAGATGAAAAGTCCTTTGAAGAAATTTTTTATGACTACTTTGACCTTTCTCGTGACTACAAGGTCGTAATGGAAGAGCTTGCCCAAGACGAGGTTATGAAAGATGCCACAGACTATGGCAGAGGGATAAGGATATTAAACCAAGACAAGTTTGAGACAATTATCTCCTTTATAATTTCTGCCAACAACCAAATCCCTAGGATCCAAAAGGCAATTGAAAAAATTTCCGAGATGTACGGGGACTATCTTGGAGAAGATAAAAATAGAAAATACTATGCCTTCCCAAGTCCAGAGCAACTTTCTCTTGCCAAGCCAGAGGACCTTCGTGAGTTCGCAAGAGTTGGCTTTCGTGACAAGAGGATAGTCGAGGCCTCAAAGCTAATTGCATCAGGTCAAGTTGACATAGAAAAAATTTCTGAAATGGACCTAGAAGATGCTAGAAAGGAACTTCAAAGTCTTCCAGGAGTGGGACCAAAGGTTGCCGACTGCATCCTCCTCTTTGCCTTTGATAGGAAGGAGTCCTTCCCAGTTGACGTTTGGATAAAGAGGGTTATGGAAGAATTATATTTAAAAGAAGTTACACCAAAGTCCAAGATAGCAAGTCGTGGCAGGGAAGTCTTTGGTAAGAACGCAGGCTTCGCCAACCAATACCTCTTTTATTATGGAAGAGAAAATAAGTTGGGCAAATAATTTTATAAACTTATAAGAAATTAAGAAAGACTGAGCTTTTTATGACTCAGTCTTTCTTTGCGTGAATACTAATTTATGATTTTTAATTTTTAAAAAATTTTTAATTTGTTTTCAAAAGAAAATCACTTTTGAAAAATTTCTAACTTTTCTATCCTATCAAGGGCTTCGTTAATCTTGTCCTTGTTAACTGTTACGGCAATTCTTATGAATCCGTCGCCAGCTGAACCAAAGGCCTTGCCATCAATTAGGTTTACGTGAGCCTTTTCCAAAATTTCTTTTACAACTTCATCGGTTGTCATGCCTGGGACAGAAATTTTTGGGAAGATGTAAAAAGTTCCCTTAGGTCTCATTACTTCTACGTGCTTTAATTTTTTTAATCTGTCGTAGGCAAGGTACATTCTCTCCTTGTACTCTTCTGCAAGGGGCGGACAGATCCTCTTCCTTTGATTTATTCCAACAACGCCTGCGTACTGACAAAGTGTTGGCACAGAATAAACTGTGTTTGTGTGAATTGATGTCATGGACTTGATAAGGTCCTTGTGGGCAACGATAGCGCCAAGCCTCCAACCAGTCATTACATAGTCCTTGGACATAGAGGAGATAGAGATCACTCTCTCAAAGTTCTTGTCCCACTTTATCATTGGAGTGAAGGCAGATTCGTAGGAGTAAATTGTGTAGATGTCGTCACAAATAACTAAGATGTCGTGCTTAACTGCAAGATCATAGATTGCCTTTAGGGTCTCGTCACTATAGACTGCTCCCGTTGGATTGTTGGGAGTGTTTATGATAATTGCCTTAGTTTTTTTATTTATTAACTTTTCAAGTTCTTCTGGAATTATGTCAAAATCATTTTCGAATTTTGTATCGTAGAAGACAGTCTTTCCTCCAGCCATGTCGATTTGGTCTGGGTAGACGCTGAAGTAGGGTGAAGGAACTATTACTTCGTCGCCTTCTTCTAAGAGGGCTTGAAGGATTAAAAACATTCCTTCAGTCCCTGACATTGTAATCACAACTTCATCAGGGTCGCAAAAAACTCCAAAGTCTTCTTTATAAAAATTTGCTACAGCTTCTCTTAGACCTATGTAGCCTTGTGGATCTTCGTAGTGAGTGTGACCTGCAATTTGTGAATCGTAGGCTTCCTTTATTATTACTTCGTCAGTCATAAGGTCGGGGTCACCAACACCAAAGTTGATAAAGTCTGGATAGATGCTTGAGTAGTCTACAGCATAAATAGATTCTTCTACATTTCTATATTTTTCACGGATGAATTTCTTCATGAGAACCTCCTTTTAATTTCTAACAATTTATTCTAACACAAAGGGGTATTTTATTAATAGTATTCTTTTAATTCCTTAATTTAATAGAATCTCTATGATATAATTAACATAATATAAATAAAATTTTATAGGAGGAATCCTTTTGGATAAAATATTAGTAAAATCAAAGGGCCCACTAAAGGGTAATGTTAGAATTTCAGGTGCAAAAAACGCAGCTCTTCCAATTTTAGCTGCAACAATTCTTGGGACAGAAGAAATTGTTTTAGAGGACGTGCCTGAGCTAAAGGATGTTGAAATCATTACAGAAGTTCTTAGAGGGCTTGGACTTAAAATAGAAAAAGATGGCAACAAACTTGTAATTGATCCAAGTGGTCTTAACTCTTACGAAACTGACTACGAACTTATGAGCAAGATGAGAGCATCCTTCCTTGTTATGGGACCGCTTCTTGCTAAGCTAAACAAGGCCTACAACTCCCTACCTGGTGGCTGCAACATTGGATCAAGACCAATTGACCTCCACTTAAAGGGTTTTAAGGCCTTAGGTGCAAAGATAGAAATGACTCACGGAGAAATTAAGGCTGAGTGCGATAAACTTGTGGGCACAAGAATCTATCTTGACTTCCCATCAGTCGGGGCAACAGAAAATATTATGACAGCTGCAGTCCTTGCTGAAGGCGAAACTATTATGGAAAACTGTGCCATGGAACCAGAAATTGTTGACCTTGCAAACTTCCTTAACAAAATGGGTGCCAAGGTTATGGGCGCAGGAACTTCTACAATAAAAATCAAGGGCGTAGAAAAGTTAAGAGGATGTAGTCACCAAATTATACCAGACAGGATTGAAGCAGGAACCTTTATGGTGGCTGCAGCAATTACTGGTGGAGACATCACTATTGAAAATATAATAACATCTCACCTAAAGCCAGTTATAGCAAAGTTAGAAGAAACTGGTGCCAAGGTAATAGAAAATGGAGACACTGTTAGGGTTGTTGGGACAGATGATATTAAACCAATCGAAATAAAAACCCTACCTCATCCAGGTTTCCCAACAGACTTGCAGGCACAATTTATGGCCCTTCTAACTCAAGCTGAAGGACAATCTTCCGTTATAGAAACAGTTTTCGAAAATCGCTTCATGCACGCAGAAGAACTTAAGAAGATGGGTGCAAAAATCAAAGTAGTAGATAGAGAAGCTATACTATTGGGTAAGAACAAACTATACGGATCCAAGGTTGCTGCAACAGACTTAAGAGCAGGAGCTGCCCTTATACTTGCAGGATTAGTTTCTGAAGGCGAAACTGAAATTTCTGAAATTCACCACATAGACAGGGGTTATGAAAAAATCGAAGAAAAATTTAGAAATCTTGGAGCAGATATAAAAAGAGTCTAAGAAAGGAAGATGATAATGAGGAAGAGAATAATTATTGGGATGCTTTTAGTGCTTTCACTATTTTTGACGGCTTGCTCCTCTAAGGACAAGAAGAAAGAAGAAGGAAAGATATTAAAAGTTGCAGTTTCTGAAGACACTACTACACTTGAACCTAATGCGTTAAACGATGACTACGCAGAAAATATTTTAATTCAAGTTTACGATACTTTGGTAAAGAGAAACGCTAAGGGTGAACTCGTTAACTCACTTGCAGAATCAATTGAAAACCCAGATCCACAAACTTTTAAGATTAAATTAAGAGATGGAGTTAAGTTTTCTGATGGAAGCCCACTTACTGCTGATGATGTAATTTTTACACTTCAAAGAGCAGCAGCAAGTGAAAAGTTCAAATCTTTTTATGGCAAGATAGATCCAAATTCCTACCAAAAGGAAGATGATTTAACCTTCTCCTTTAAGTTAAGTGAACCAGATGCTGCCTTTTTAAACTCACTTTCACACCCAGCTGTATCCATTGTGTCTAAGGCCTATGTAGAAGGTGGAGCAGACCTTGCTACTGCACCAATGGGAACTGGACCTTTCGTATTAGACGAATGGGTTCAAAATGACCATGCAAACTTTTCAGTTAATGAAAATTACTGGGGAGACAAGCCAAGTATTGCTGGCATCGAAATGAGGGTAATACCAGAAGCCTCACAAAGAATTATTGAACTTGAATCAGGTGGAGTTGACCTTGCATATAAAATCGACCCAGCAGAAATTCCTAACATAGAAGAAAATAAAGACTTAAAACTTTACAGAAAATTAGATAACTCAGTTCACTTCATTGGCTTTAACATGGCAAAGCCTCCTTTTGACAAGAAGGAAGCAAGAGAAGCTATGGTAAATGCCATTGATATGAATTCAATTTTTGAAACTGTTTATATGAATAGTGGGAAGCTTGCAACAAGTCCAGTTAACCCTAACTTCAAATATTCTATAGCAGATTCTCTTGAAGCAAACAAGGTTAACAAGGAAAGGGCAAAGGAACTTTTTGCTGCTGCCGGAGTAGGTGAAGGCACAAATATTTCCATCTACACATCTGACAACACTCAAAGAGTTAATGTTGCAACTATGATGCAAGCCCAATTAAAGGAATATGGAATTGGTCTTAACATAGAAAGACTTGAGTGGGGAGCTTTTATGGATGCCCTAAAGAGAAAAGAGCACAATATGTTTATCATGAGCTGGAACCCATCAATTGTGGATGCCCACTATGAACTTTTCCAACCCTTCCATTCATCAAACAAGGGTGAGGGACCAAACTTTATGTACTTTGGAAATGAAGAACTTGATAATTTAATAAAAGAAGGTCTTTCAACAGTTGATGATGCAAAGAGAGCAGAAATTTACAAGAAGGCTCAAGAGCTTATAAACCAAGAATATCCATGGCTATACATTTGTTATGGCGAAACACTTGTGGCAGCTAACAGTAAAGTAGAAGGACTTGAACTACTTCCAAAATATCCACAAGAACTTAAAGATGTAACTTTATTAGAAAAATAATTTTTTGAAATTCACCAAGTTCTTATTTGGTGAATTTCGTCTTTTCTAGGAAAGAAAGGATTAGATATGACAAAATATATTTTAAAGAGACTCTTAATTTTAATACCTACTCTCTTAGGAGTAAGTTTTATTGTCTTCTTGCTCCTCTACCTTTCGCCAGGTGATGCTGCCCTTGCTGCAGCTGGACCCAATGCACCTAAGGAAACAGTAGAGGCAATAAGAGAGAGCCTGGGACTAAAGGAACCCTTCCTGGTTCAATATGGAAATTATTTAAAGGGCTTGGTCCTCCACTTTAACTTGGGAATAAGTTATCAATCGGGAAGGTCTGTCACAGAAGCTCTTTTAAGAGTCTTTCCAACAACAATTAAGCTTGCAGGTGGCGCCCTTATAATTGCAATTGTAATGGGGATATCCTTTGGGGTTCTTGCAGCCATAAAGAAAAACACCTTTATAGATTCTATAATCACAGCCTTTGGAATGGTGGGTCTTGCCATGCCAATCTTTTGGTCAGGTCTTCTACTTATAATAATTTTTTCTACTAAGTTAAAGATCTTGCCTGCTTCAGGATTTTCATCTATTAAGCAGATGATTCTTCCATGGTTTGCCTTGGGCTTCCAATCCTCTGCAGTTATTATGAGGATGACAAGGTCGGCAATGTTAGATGTCTTGGACAAGGACTACATTAGGACAGCTTATGCCAAGGGACTTTCAAAGTCCAAAATTATTTTTGTTCACGCCTTAAAGAATGCAATGATTCCAGTTATAACTACTATTGGACTCCAAGCTGGTGGACTTCTTGGTGGAAGTATTTTGACAGAGACAATTTTTTCTATTCCTGGCATTGGCAGACTAATGGTTGACTCCATAAAGACTCGTGACTACCCGATAATCCTCGGAGCTATTATGCTAATAGCCATAGTTTATTCAGTGATTTCCATTGTGGTTGACATCCTCTATGGATTTATAAATCCTAGAATTAAGTCAGAGTACAAGTAGGTGGACTATGTTAAAGAGATTTAAAACATTTTTTAAATATTATAGCAGGAACAAGCTTGCAGTCTTTGCCCTTGGAATTTTAATTTTAATAATTCTTGCGGCAATTTTTGCTGACCTCATAGCGCCCTACGACTACACAGAGCAGTTTCCAAAAGATAACTTCTTAAGACCAAGCTCAGACCACTTAATGGGGACAGACAACTTTGGTCGTGATATATTTTCAAGAGTCCTAAAGGGAGGACAGATTTCTCTTAGGGTTGGATTTTCTTCTGTAATTATATCTACCTTTATTGGAGTAATAATTGGTGCCTTCGCAGGTTATTATGAAGGTGTCTTTGATGCCATAATAATGAGGGTCATGGACACAATCTTATCTATCCCACAACTTGTTCTTGCAATTGCACTTGCAGCAGCTCTTGGTGGTGGAATGAAAAATTTAATTTTAGCAGTTTCCCTTTCATCAATACCATCTTATGCAAGGATTGTCAGGAGTCAGGTTATGGCTGTGAAGAACTTAGAATATATTGAATCAGCAAGACTTGCTGGAGTCAAAACCTTTAAACTAATTTTTGCAGAAATTCTACCAAATTGTTTTGCGCCAATAATTGTTCAAGCAACAATTGGAGTGGGAACTGCAATCCTATCAGCAGCTTCACTTTCCTTTATTGGGATGGGAATTATGCCACCAGAAGCAGAGTGGGGTCAAATGCTTTCTGAGGGAAGGGCATATATAAGGAACTATCCTCACATCACTCTCTTCCCAGGACTTGCCATTGCCCTAACTATTTTAGTTTTAAATATTGTAGGCGATGCCCTAAGAGATGCCTTTGATCCAAAGTTCAGGAGGTAGTATGTTATTAGAAATAAAAGACCTTGAAGTTTTTTTCAAAAGCTCCCAAGGTATTGTCAAAGCAGTAAACAAGGTCAATATAAATACTCGTGACGGCAAGACAACTGCCATAGTAGGAGAGAGTGGTTCAGGTAAGTCTGTAACTTCTCTTGCTATTATGGGTCTTCTTGACAAGTCATCTCTTGAAAAAATTTCTGGAGCAATAAATTTTGAAGGCAAGAACTTACTTAAGTCTTCTCCTGAAGAACTTAGACATATTAGGGGGAATGAAATTTCAATGATCTTTCAAGAGCCTATGACTTCACTTAACCCAGCATTAAAGGTTGGCTACCAAATGTCAGAAGTCTTTAGGACTCACTTTGATATGGATAAGAAGACTGCAAAAGAAAAATCCATAGAGATGATAAAAAAAGTTGAAATCCCAAGAGCAGAAGAAGTTTACAACTCATATCCCCACGAGCTTTCTGGTGGTATGAGGCAGAGGATTATGATTGCAATGGCATTGTCATCTTCTCCCAAACTCTTAATAGCTGACGAACCAACAACGGCTCTTGACGTTACTATCCAAAAGGAAGTCCTAGAACTCATGAAGAAATTAAAGGAAGATATGAAGGCCTCCATTATTTTTATAAGTCACGACTTGGGAGTTGTCTCTGATATCGCAGACTATGTCAACGTAATGTATGCAGGTAAGGTTGTGGAAAGGGCCAAGGCTGAAGATATTTTCAAAAGGCCTCTTCATCCCTACACAAGGGGACTTATTAAGGCCATACCAAGTGCCCACAAGAAGAGGAATGAGCTTTACACAATAAGGGGATCAGTTCCCAATCCAATAGGTCTTCCTGACTGCTGCAACTTTTGCGACAGGTGCGACGAGAAAATGAAAATTTGTGAAGAGAAGGCTCCTGAAGAAGTTGATGTTGATGGACAAAAGGTAAGCTGTTTCTTGTACAGGTGATGCTATGGAAGATAAAATAATTTTACAAGTTAAGAACTTAAACAAGGAATTCAATCTTGGCAAAAAAAATACTTTAAAGGCAGTTAAGGATATTTCCTTTAACCTTAGGACTTCACACACCCTTGGTGTAGTTGGAGAAAGTGGGTCTGGCAAGTCAACTCTTGCTAGGTGCATTATGGGACTCTATCCAGATGCCACAGGTCAGATAATTTACAAGGGAAAAAATATTTTGGAAGAGAACCAAAGGGAGCTAAAAGAATATAGGAAAGACGTCCAAATGATTTTTCAAGATCCCTACTCATCACTTAACCCTAGAAAAAAATGTAAGGACATAATTGCATCGGGCATAAAAAATCTTTTGGGAGAGAGGGACAAGGACAAGATCCACAAAAAGGTTTTAGAGACTATGGAGATATGTGGTCTTTCAGAATACCACATGGAGAGGTACCCTCACGAGTTCTCAGGAGGACAAAGGCAGAGAATTTCTATTGCGAGAGCCCTTGCTGTTGATCCAAAAATAATTATTGCCGACGAACCAACTTCAGCCCTTGACGTTTCCATTCAAGCACAAATAATTAATTTGCTAGAGGACCTTCAAAGAGACCTAGGACTAAGTATGATTTTCATCTCTCACGACCTCTCAGTTGTTAGACACGTGGCAGAAGAAGTCCTCGTAATGTATCATGGCGACTGCGTGGAATACGACGAGTCAGAAGAAATTTTTGAAAACCCAAAGATGGACTACACAAAAAAACTTTTGTCATCAGTGCCAGGCAAAAAACTTGTCGCCCTTGATGAGATATAAGATGTGTGGAAAATTTTATGCTGGGGTATTATAATTAAATAAATTAGATAAAACTGTAGAATTCTACAGTTTTTTATTTTATAGGTGAAAAGATGCAGGACTTTGATGAGAAAAAAACTTTTTATAGTGATGAAGATAACAATTTTGATCTTCCTCTTGATTTAATACAAGATACTTATGATAAAAGAGAAGATGAAGATAAAGATGAAGACCAAGATGATCAAAGAGAAGAAATAGATTTAGAAAATGAAGATGATGAGGACTCCTACTACCTTGAGAGGATTGATGAGGTCCAAGAAATCTTAGAAGAAATTTGCGAGTCCATACCAGCCTATGCCTTTGACCATTTAAATGGTGGCATAATCCTATCAGAGGATAAGAAGTACCACGCTGAGTCCCGTGACGATGACTTAATAATAATGGGAGAGTATCAAAGGTCAATCCTTGGCAATATGATAACAATTTACTACGGGTCCTTTATGGATATGTACAGATTTTCATCGAGAGATAGGCTTAAGGAAAAGCTTGAAGAAGTTCTCCTTCACGAGTTCACCCATCACTTAGAATTTTTGGCAAATGAGTGGGGACTTGTTATTGAAGACGAAAAGTTTTTAGAAGAATATAGAAAAGAGAAAGATAATGAATAAAATTTTAGGATATTTTTATAAGGGCTTGGGGAAATTTTTAGACCTCCTCTTGACCTTCTTAATTGTAATAGTAAATATTGCTGTTGATCTCTTCTCGGCAGTGAGAAGATTTTTCTTGTACATAATTTCTATGGGAGGCTGCTTAATAATATTTTTGCTTTTAAATCCCCTTGCTTGGAGGGGCTTGGCGAGAAATGAGTGGCTCTCAACCCTAATAGTCTTGGCAATATTTGTGCCAATACTAGGGAACGTCTCAGAATCCTTCTTGAAGTACGCCCACTACGTTGTGACAGAATTTTTCTACGACAGGGCAGACCACTATCTCCTTGGCAAGGAAAATGAATTTGAAAATATTTCTGGCTACGGAAGAGCCTACTGGGAAAAGAAGGAAAGAGAGAGAATTAAAGAGGAAGAAGAGAGGAGAAGACAGAGAGAAGAAGAGTACCGACAAAGCTTTAAGGACTTCGGTGGCTTCACTTGGACAACTTTTGATGACTTCTCACAATTTGAAGAATTCTTTAGACAAGCAGGCTATGGTGGCTTCTATGAAAATCAAGGTGGGTCCTATGGCAACAATTACGGAGGCTCCTATGGTGGCTCTTCATCATCTGGAGGCTATGGCTTCAAGGACCAATACGAATCTGCCTGTGACACTCTTGGTGTAAACTACACAGCAGACAAGTATGAAATCAAACTTGCCTACAGGAAGATGGCGAAAAAATATCACCCTGACCTAAATAAGGAAGAGGGAGCGAAAGAAAAATTCCAAAAAATAAATGCAGCCTACGAATTTTTAAACGACACAAATGTGGAAATGTATAAGAAGATGACAGGGGCAAATTAAATTTATAAAAAGAAAGGACCGCGAGGGTCCTTTTTTGGTGCTTAGATTTTTAAAATTTACAACTATTTAAAATATAAGAAAAATGTTTTAACTAACTTCGAGAAATTATTTTATAATTTCTTCTGCCATCTTATAAAATTCATTTACGTCCATATCATCTCCAGCAATTAAGGAATATTGAATTCCCTTGTAGTCAAAGATTAGGTGCTTAGAAACTTCTTCTTCTCTTTTAGCTGAGCCAATAGCTAGGTTAAAGAAAGGATCCTTCTTGGATCTTTCAAGTTCTTCTTTTGTCGCATCTTTTTCATCTGGTAAAAAGACATTTTCAATTCTTGAGTAATAAACAGCTACACCATTTACATCTCTCATTTCATGATAAGCTTGTTCGTCTATAGCTTTTGAACTCTCTGGATTCTTGTCAATTGAAAGTAGTACTCTGTCTCCCTTATCGGTTTTGTAGTCAACATCAATTGCCTTTCTCTTATTTAATTTTGCTCCAGTGTCGTCCATGTCTGCCATGTCAACCATTCTAATTCCATCAAACTTATAATCTCCTAAACTTTCTGGAGCATAGGCATCAAAGCCAGCCTTCTTTTCTGCCTTAGCCATGTCAGTATATTTTGTGTAGTTATAAAATGATGTTGAAGATGCTAATGTTCCTGTAATTTTTCCTGCAGCGAAAACTCCCACTGAAAGTACAAGGGCAGCAGCTGCTACTAATACAAATCTTTTTTTCATTTTAAATTCTCCTTTTTCTCCTTGTGAATTGATCTCTAAATCAATTTTATTTTTAAGATAATCAGAAGGAGAAGAATCTTCAACAGACTTATTGAGTTCATTTTTTATATACTTATCAAAATCTTTCATAATAACTCTCCTTCATATTCTTCTTGTGTTTTTAAAAGTTCTTTCTTCAAATTTTTGCGAGCCCTATGGAGTCTTGACTTCACTGTACCCTGGAAGGTCTTGCAGATGCTGGCGATTTCTTCTATGGAAAAGTCGTTGTAGTAATAGAGGACCAGGACTTCTCTTTCCTTTTCTTTTAAGTTCATGAGGGCATCTTGAATTTCTGATTTTTCTGCAAAGTCATCTTCTCCAAGATCGGTGGGACTTTCTTCAGCCTTATCAAGGATAAACTCATCTGGGAACTCTCTCTTCCTCTTCTTGTATCTTGTGTAGGAAGTGTTCTTTAAGATTGAGAAGATCCAAGATTTTAATTTATCAAAATCAGAAAGAGATTTTACATTCTTGTAAATGGAAACGAAAGTGTCTTGGAGGACATCTTCTGCATCTTCCTTATTGCCCAAGATCAAGAGGGCAGTCCTAAATAAGACTAAGTAGTATTCCTGGTAAAGAAGGTTAAAGGAATCTCTGTCGCCAGCTTTTAATTTGTCAAAATCTTCTTCAGTAAATTTTCTTTCACGATTCATTTTATCCTCCTCTCTTAGATGCATCTACTTATAAGACTATTTAAGACATAAAAAGGTTCATTTATTTTAAAAGATTATAAAAAAATCTCCACGCCTAGGTGGAGATTATTAGTTTAAGGTTTTGTTTGAGACCCAACCCTTAATTGTGTCTTGTGAAATTGCATTTTTAACTTCAACATGGCACCAAATTCTTTGCCCTTGTTCGATTTTTGTCTCAAGGATGTAGAGTTCGGTTCCCTTTTCGAGGATCCTCACAATGGATGAGTCGACGCTTGGTTCGGCTCGCAGGTTGGCCTTTTCTGTTACAACGGTCTTGTAAGTGTGAAGGAGGTCAGAAGCTTTTTTAGCAGTTTCTGCTGCATCCTTATCGCTTTCTTCCTTTTCAAAGTTTTCTTTTTGGTTTCCGTCTTCTTGCAAGCAGTTTGCACTTTCAATTTCCTTTTTTAACTTCGCTGCCTTGGCTGATTCAGGCACCACATTCAAGTAGGAATTCAAAATTTGAAGTGCATCAGCCCTATTAGTTTTATAGGATGATTTAACTTCATTTAAGACTGTATCTTCTATGGATGTAAGCTTGTCTTGTGCAGACTTATAATTTTTCTCGTCCTCTTGGATTACTTTTTTATAATTGTAGGCAGCGTCGATGTAGTCGCCATCTTCTAAGTGGCTAGAAGCTCTTTGGAAAGATTCGTCTGATGCCACAAGCTTTTTAAGTTTTTCCATTTCGTTTAAGATTTCTGGGCTAGTCTTGTCCTTTGTAGCAGAATTATACATTTCAAGAGCCTGGTGGTAGTTGCCACTTAGGGCAAGACTCCTTGCATCTTCAATCTTACTCTCATTTCTAAATCTTTTAACTATGTTCAATGTAAAGATTGAAAGAATTGACAAGATGATGATGAAGATAAGGGTAAAAAATATTTTCTTCCAAGGTATTGACCTTGGTTTTTTTGGAGCCTCTTCATTGGTCCTGTCGACTTTTAAACTTTCTGTTGAGGGAGCAATCTTGGAAAGATTTGTTTGAGTCAAGTGGGTTTCAAGAGTTTTTAAATTTATCCCATCAGTGGACCTGGTGTTTTCTATAACGTTTAAAATTTTAGAATTTATCAAGGCCTCTGTGAGGTTGTTTAAGACGAAGCTCTTGTTTCTACCACAAAACTCACACTCGCTAGTCTCGTTTTCATTGATAAAGCCGCAGGCACATCGCCAAAAATCCATTTGGTTTTCCCCGTAGGTCTTTATGCCATCACCAAGAGTCTCCTTTATTTGAGCCCTCTTCCTTTCAGGAATAACTGGGAGATTAATTTCAAATTCTTTGTCCCCACAAGTAATATTTTTTCCGTTAGTTGTGTATTTTGAAATGTAAATGTCAATGGCTCTTGCCTCGTGGAATCTCTCGTCCAAGATAAAGGGATCTAAGAAGTAACGAGTGAAGGGTGCAATATTAACAGCTTGTTGAAAATAAAATTCACGACCATTAAAGAGGTAGGATCTTTCAATGGACTTGAACTTAACAGCAAATTCAATATTAGTGATAAAAGAGTCTTGGGCATTTAACACGTCAATTGCTAGGGCAAAGTCACCAGAAGTGAGCTCTGCATTTGCTATTTGAATTTTTTCACTTGTATTAAAGCTAAGCTTTGTGGGTAGGGTTCTAAAAAAACTCATAAAGACTCCTTTCAATTTTTCAAATAAATTATATTATATTTAAAAAACTTTTACAATAAGCCGGCTATTTACTAAAATTCTAGCTTGCCCTATAATTTATTTAGAATACGAATTAGCACAATAAAGAATTTTTATAAATGGAGGTAAAAATGAAAGTTTTAATGGGTAATGGCTTGGCTAGAAAATATGGAGATAGAATAGAAAAACTAGGCTACCAAGTCCTAAAAACCTTGAAGAACGACGGCGACTTCAAAAACATAGTGGACTTCGACAAGGGTTATTAAAATTTAATTCATAATAAAGTTATAAAAATTTTTGAGGTGGTTTTATGTTAGATAAATTGTACGCACACATTGATAGGGACAAGAGAGAAAAGAAGCAAACTCTTTACACTCATCTTTTAAAAACTGGACTTGAAGCAAAGAAAATTGGCGAAAAAGTTGATGTTGGAAACATTAGCTTCTTAACAGGACTTCTCCACGACATAGGCAAGGCTAGCCTTGACTTCCAAGATAAAATCATAAAAAATTCAAACAAAAAAGTAGACCACTCAAGTCTTGGTGGTCTATTTGTCGTGAAAATTTACAAGTCAGTTTTTGATGAAATTTTCGATAGTAAAGACCAATCTATCTTAGACTTGAAAAGTGTTTTGGGAAAAGATAGATTGACAATCTTAGACTTAAGCGACTATATAAACATTTTGATTTACACAATTATGTCCCATCACGGTCAATACGATATGGTGAGGAAGAATGAAGAAATGACCTATGTTTTGACAAGCCTTGATAGACTTAAAAAAATTGATAAGTCATCTTATAGGTTTGGCGAAACTTCAAAAGAAAGTCTTGATGTTGATGAATTTTTTGAAGAAGTAGATAAGTTTTTTAAATCAAAAGAAATTTATATAAAAGATTTATTTTGTCAGGGATTTTTAGAATATATAGAAATTTTAAAGAAATTAAAAAAATCTTCTAGAGAATACTCAGAGAATAAAGAGTATGAAGCTCTGTGCTTTTACAAGTCTATGTTTATTAGGCTCTTGGTTTCTATTTTAAAATCTGCAGACATTAAGGACACAATAAATGCTTATGAGGATATAATTGTTGACGAGAATCTAGAAAAATTAAGGCAAGTAGAAAAAAGATTTGAAGAAAACATTAATAAGAAGTACGAATCTTTTGGAAAACCTGAAGGAAAGTTAAATGTTTTGAGGAATGAAATTTCGGAAGACATTCTCAAGAGATCTAAGGAAGATGGGCTTGGAATTTATAAACTAGATCTACCAACAGGTGCAGGCAAGACTCTTTTGTCCCTTCGCTATGGAATAAATCAAATGAACTATCAAGGCAAGGATAGGTTCTTTTACGTTACATCTTTTCTTTCAGTTCTTGAACAAAACGCATCTGAGATGAGGGGAATTTTAAATAATGATGACTTTGTCTTGGAACACCATTCCAACGTTGTTGACGATGAAGATGAAATTGAAAATGATGATAGGGACGATGAATTAGATGTTGTAAATAAAAAATTTCTTCTTGATGATTGGACTTCGCCAGTAGTTTTGACAACTATGGTCCAATTTTACAATTCTTTATTCAAGGGGAAGTCAGCAAATCTGACAAGGTTTAAGTCTCTTATCAATTCTGTAATTATTTTGGATGAGTGGCAGTCAATACCAACAGAATTTTTATATATGACTAATCTTGCCCTTAACTTTATGAAAATAGTAATGAAGACGAACATCCTTTTATCAACGGCAACTCAACCTACAAACGCATCTCTAGCTCTTGACCATAAACTATTTTATGGAGATTTAGATGGAGAAAATGAAGACATTATAGATAATAAAAATTATGACTTCTCAGCCTTTGAGAGGGTCAAGTTAAAAGTTTATGGTGACATAAATAAGATGTATGGGCTTGAAGACATAAGGGACCTAGTCTTGGAAAATTTGGATAAGTCTAATTTAATTATTTTAAACACAAAGAAAACTGTAAGAAAGTTATTTGACTTGCTTCAAAGTGATTATGAAGATAGAGATTTGTATTATCTAACAACTAATTTGACAGCTAGCCATAGGTTAAAGAAGATTGGGGAAGTAAAAAAGAGGTTACTAAAGGGAGATAAAATTTGTGTAGTCTCAACTCAACTTATTGAAGCAGGAGTGGATGTGGACTTTGATCTTGTCATAAGGTCCCTCTCTGGTATGGACTCAGTAGTCCAAGCCATGGGTAGGTGCAATAGAGAAGGCCACCGCAAGTCTGCCTTCACTTACCTAATAAATTTAGACAAAAATGAAGAAAAAACTTCTATGTTAAAGGGAGTTGATGAGAGAAAGGTTGCCTGCAAGGCTGCTCTCAACACATCAAGAGGAGACTTAGATATAAAGGAGTTGACTGAAGAATATTTTGAAAAGCTATATGCCAACTTAAAGGGAGACCAATACTCAGATGTATTAAAATTATTGGCTGAGAATAAAGAAGTTGCTGGTGATTTTCAAAAATTAAACAAGGTAAAGAAAGAACTAAAAGAAGTCGCAGGATATTTATATGATGAAAAGAGAAAAATCTACTTTGATTTATTCCAATCTTTTAAGGAAGCCTACAAAGAATTTGAATTGATTGAAGATAATAAGGGCACTGCCATTGTCGATTATGAAGAAACTAAAGAGGATTTGAATAAGTTGATGGACCTAGCAAAGGAATTAAATGGACCAGATTATCTAAATAATTTGAGAGAGTTAAAGAAAATAGTAAAGAAACTTTCAAGGCACACTGTAGCTATTAGTAAAAAAGATTTGAGTTCTTGCGACAATGTTCTAGATGGAAAAATTTATATCCTTCCAAATTCTTATTACAATGAAAAATTTGGTGTTAACTTTGAAGAACCGGATAGCTTTATATTATAAAAGAAAAAAGACCCTTAATAATAATAATAATAATAATAATAATAATAGGGTCTATCTTCCATATAAATATCTTTCAATCCACAGCTTTCGCTGATGAAACAATTATATCAAAAAATTATAAAAAATAAAATCGAATAGATGCTTGACAAAGAGACTATATTCATATTAATATAAAGGTAACGAAGATGATATCGTTTTCGCGAAATTAAAAACTAAAGGAGGTGTTATTAATGAATAAGTCAAAATACTTTTTCGCAAAAGTATATGGTGATAGGGCATTGTTCACTTCGCCAGAAAGTAAGTCAGGGGGAGAAAAGATCTCTTATAACGTCCCTACTAGAGAAAATTTGAAGGGAATAATCGACGCAAATTATTTTAAACCCACAATTACAAATGTGATTGATGAAGTTAGGATAATGAATAAAATCGAGTCCTACACCCAAGGCATGAGACTTCTCTTAAGAGACTATAGCGCTGATTTATCAGCATATACCTATTTAAGTGATCCTTGCTATTATGTAAAATTTCACTTTGAGTGGAATGAAGACAGAGAGGATTTAAAGAATGACAGAAACTTTTTAAAGCACGAAGCCATAATAGAAAGATCTCTTAAAAGAGGAGGAAGAAGACCAATCTTCTTAGGAGTTTCTGAGTGCCAAGGCTTCATCGAATACTTGACAGAAGAAGAGTATGAAAATGACAAGGGATATTACGATGATACTAATTTAGGCTTTGGACTTATGTTAGTTGGACTAATTTATCCAAAGAAGTCTGGCGAGATGTTAAGGTCAGCCTATGGGCCAATAAATATGAAAAATGGAAGAATTATTTTTCCAAGGCCTGAAGACTGTCCAATAATAAATGAAGTTTCAAATTATTCATTTAAAGAACCTGGACTCACAAGGACAGTAGACCAAGAATTAGAAGACTATTAATTGGAGGTGATACATTGAGTTTTTTAACTGCCTTATACAATTCATATAACTTTGGACTTGAAAATAATTTAATTGGAGATCTAAATGATAAGTCTAATTTAATATTACCAATTTATCACAACTCCATGAAGTCCAATGGTAAGAATATTGTAGAAATTTTAATAAACAAGAGAAGTGAATTAGTTGATGCAAATTTTTTAGATGACGGCGACATTGTAATTTTTCCAGTAACAGAAGATTCTGTTGCAAGGTCTAGTGGCATTGCACCTCATCCCCTCTTCGACAACTTTGATTATGTAATCCAAGACGATACAAAGAAGTCTCTCGCCTATATTAATCAACAGGAATCCTGGATTAATTCCGATAAAGATGACTTTGTAGAGATTGTTCATGACTATATAACAAAAGCAAAAGTTTTCGAAGATATACTTTCAAAACTTTATAAAGATTATAAGATTACAAAAGATAAAGTTGTTGAATATGTAGATAATTCAGAAAAAAAACCAAAGACTGTGACTGTAGATTTTTCAAAGGTATTTTTAACTTTTGCAGTAGAAAATTATGATGGCAAGAAAAACCTAAGTCTATCAGAAAATAAAAACTTGCAAGAAAAATTTATGAGATACACAGAAGAAAGTTTTGCAAGAGACAAGGACTCTGAAAAGATAATTTGTAACATATCAGGAAAAGAAGACTTCTTGTGTCTAAAGCACAAACCTCTCATCGGTTCAGCAAGACTCATATCTCAAATAACTGCTAACAGTGAAAACTTTCTCGGCAGATTTGATAAGCCTGACGAAACTATAAAAATAGGAAAGGACTCAAGCCAAAAAATTATACAAATGGCTAAGGCCCTCTTAAGTGGTGAAAATACTTCCAGGTGGCTTGGAGAATTTACTTATGTTTTGAGCTGGTTCTCTGATGATATTCAAAATAAGACGGAGATGGATGTAACCAAGAAGCTAGAAAAAAGTATTGAAGAGCCAGATAAAGAAAGTTCCCAAAATCTTCAATTATTTATGCTGTCAGAAGATGATTTAAAAGGAATAAGTAAAGAAACTTCTATGGCTATAGCAGATAAAACATCTGAAGATATTGTTAGATCCTTTACCAGTGGAAGGATAAGATTTAGCGAAGACTCTAAGTACTACATTGCAATAATTGATAAAGTTAGCAATGGAAGGGTAGCCCTTAAATACTTTAAGGAAATGGATTCTTCAATACTAAAAGAGAACTTGGTTAAGTGGCAAGGTAAATACAATTGGCCTAGATATACTAAAGAAATAGGAAGACACTTATACACTCCAAGTCCCTTTGCTCTAATTCAAACAGCTTATGGAGTTGAAAGAGAAAAAGGCTTAGAGGTATCAAAGAAGAGCTTCTCCACTGATCAATATAAGAACATCCTAATGGCAATAGTTGAAGGTAGAGATATGCCTCAAAATATTATTAGAGCCTTGGAACTAAATATAAGAAATAGATTAAGTTACGATAAATCTTGGCAACAAGTTAAGTTGTGTGCCTTGGCAGTCTTAAAAGATAAGGAGGGAATTAAGAGCAATATGTTGGATAGAAAAGAAACAGATAGGTCTTACTTATTTGGTAGACTTCTAGCTATATACGAAAAAACTGAAGCTTTTACTTACAATAAGGACGACGAAAGAATAACAAATGCTGAAAAACTTTGGTCAAGTTATTTAAATAAACCTGCGACAATGAGCATGAGACTTAGCGATTTAATCAAGCCTTATGATTTTAAGTTGCATGCAAATGAAAAAACTAGAGAAATAAGAAATATTTTAAAAAGAGAAGCTGGAGATGTAATTGACCTTATAGGGGAAAATTACAAATTTAATGGGGTAGAAACAAATAAACCTTTAAACTCAGGATTTTTATTTGGATATCAAGCGCAAATTAAAGAATTAGATTACTTATATAGAAGAACTACAAAAGAAAGTGAGGAAGAAAATGATTAACAATAAAGTAGATTTTATTTTTACAATTGAAGTTTCTGGAGCCAACCCAAACGGAGATCCTCTAACAGGTAATATGCCAAGAATTGACAATAGAGGATTTGGAGAAATCTCTGATGTTTGCTTAAAGCGAAAAATAAGAAATAGGATGCAAGACATGGGTCATGACGTCTTTGTAAAATCACTTGATAGGAGTGATGATGGTTTTAGGTCTCTTCAAAAGAGATTTGAAGATGTATTTAACAAAGAATCTGACGAAGAAGTTGAAAAAATAGCTAACGAAAAATGGATTGACATTAGATCCTTTGGTCAAGTATTCACTTACCAAAAAAGATCCTTAGGTATAAGAGGACCAGTTTCTATATCTATTGCAAAATCTATTGAGCCAATAGAAATAACAACAATGCAAATAACAAAATCTATAAGCGGTATGGAACCGGCAGCAGGAAAAACTAGATCTGCAGATACAATGGGTACAAAACACTTTGTTGACCACGGTGTTTATGTAGTTAATGGAAGTATAAATTCATACTTTGCAGAAAAAACTGGATTTGACCAAGAAGATGTTGAGATAGTAAAGGAATGTATAAAAACTTTATTCTTAAACGATGTATCATCAGCAAGACCAGACGGATCCATGGAAGTTAAAGACATCTTTTGGTTTAACCACTCATCAAAGGTTGGAGATGTGTCAAGTGGAAAGATCAAAGACCTATTAAAATACGACTTACCTAATGCAGAGGATTTAAGAGTAAGGTATGAAGACTACAATATTAGATTAGATCAAGAAAAATTAAAAGAATATGAAGAAAAAGGTTTGAGAGTAGAGCACATTCAAGGAATTTAAAATGTATGCAGAAGATGACTATTTAATGTTAAATGGAATACAACATTTTTTATTTTGCAAGAGGCAGTGGGCACTTATCCATGTTGAAAATATTTGGACGGAAAACTCCTTTACAGCAGAAGGTCAAGTCATCCATACAAAAGTAGATCAACCTTTCATAAAAGAAAAGAGAAAAGACCTAATAATATCAAGAGCTATGTCAGTGAGTTCCAAATCTTTGGGACTCTCTGGCAGGCTAGATGTAATTGAATTTTACAAATCAGATGAAGGAGTAGAATTAAAAAACAGGAAGGGAAAGTGGCTACCAGTAATCGTAGAATATAAACGAGGTAAGAAGAAAAAATACAACTACGACAATGCTCAACTTATGGCACAGGGAATTTGTATAGAAGAAAACTTAGGCATCAAATTAGACTACGGTTATCTTTATTACAATGAAACGGACACAAGAGATAAAGTTGAGTTTACAGATGAGCTTAGAGATTTAACTATAAAAGCAGCCCAAGAAATGCACTATTATTACAAGAATAAAATTATTCCTAAGGCGGAAAATTATAAAAATTGCAGGATGTGTTCCTTGTATGATGAGTGCAATCCAAGGTTAACAAAAAAGATAAAAAATGTTGCTAACTATATCTATGGGGCAGAATTATGAAAAAATTACTGAACACCTTATATGTAACAAATCCTGACTATTATCTGAGAAAAGAAGGAAGAAATATTTCCATAACAGAGGATTCAAATAGAATCGCAAGATATCCTATCCACATATTAAAGCAAATAGTTTGCTTCAACTATATGGGTGTCAGCCCAGACCTTATGAAAATGTGCATGGAGGAAAATGTAGCGATAACGTTCTTCACACCCTACGGAAAGTATTGTGGAAGAGTTATAGGAGCATCTTATGGAAATATTTATACGAGAAAGAAACAATACAAAATGCAAGAATCAGAGGAGTCATTAGATTTTGTAAAAAATATAATCTATGCTAAGGCCTACAACTCTAGGAAGGTTTTAATAAGAGGAAAATTAGATAATAAGGACAAGGTAGATGTTAAAAGGTTAGAAGAAGTAATAGAAGCAATAAAGCTACTTATGCTAGAAATAAAAAATTGTAAAAACAAAGATAGTGTTAGAGGCATTGAGGGAATAATTGCAAGAGGCTACTTCTCTGTCCTAGATGAATTAATAATCAAGCAAAGAGAAGACTTTTTCTTTATTGATAGAAGCAAGAGACCACCAATGGACAGGTTTAATGCCTTAATATCTTTTCTCTACTCCCTACTCACCAATAACATTGCCGCAGCTCTTGAAGGAGTGGGAATAGATTCTTATGCAGGATTCTTTCACACAGACAGACCAGGTAGAGTTAGTATGGCTCTAGACATAATTGAGGAGATGCGAGCCTTTCTAGTTGATAAGTTTACACTATCAATGATAAACTTAAATAGAATAAACAAGAACCATTTTGAAGTTAAAGAAAATGGAGCCACACTCCTAAACGAAAAGGGAAGGCAGGTAGTTTTAGAAAATTGGAATAAAAGAGAACAAGAAGAAATCTACCATCCATTTTTTGAAGAGAATATTAAAATTGGACTGCTCCCTCACGTACAAGCCCTCTTATTAAATTCTTATCTTAGAGGAGACATAGAGGCCTATCCACCCTTTATGATAGGAGGCTAAAATGCAAGTGTTAATTACTTACGATGTAGAAACAGTAACGCCAGCTGGCAAAAAAAGATTAAGACAGGTAGCAAAAGTCTGTCTTGATTATGGACAAAGAGTACAGAACTCAGTCTTTGAACTAAATATTTATCCAGCCGACTTGGTAGAAATAAAAAACAAATTAGAAAAAATAATTGATTCCAAAAAAGATTCTATAAGAATTTATAATTTAGGGAAAAATTGGGAGAGAAGAGTTGAAAGTCTGGGAAGAGACGATACTTATAACCCAGAAAAAGATCTATTGATCTTGTAGGACTCGTGAGATTTGGACCTGGACATAAAAAGCCTAGACCTAACTCATAAAAAACAAGGAAAAAAGAGACAAAACTCTTAAAAAAATGATTAGCTGTATTTTTTAGTAGGAGATAATGGCTAAAAAATACAGTCGCACCCCTCGCGGGTGCGTGGATTGAAATACAAGAGATTAATTGACTATTACACATTTAACAGGTCGCACCCCTCGCGGGTGCGTGGATTGAAATAGGATAAAACCATAAGCAGAATTATTTGTAACTCGTCGCACCCCTCGCGGGTGCGTGGATTGAAATAGATTTAGAAGAAGTAACTCCAGATGCAAGAGATGTCGCACCCCTCGCGGGTGCGTGGATTGAAA
>NZ_KQ960249.1:1060-1756 GCF_001553125.1 Peptoniphilus sp. DNF00840 | reverse complement strand
GCACCCCTCGCGGGTGCGTGGATTGAAATAGTAAACACTGGACTTTCCAAAGGAAAAGATGAGGCGTCGCACCCCTCGCGGGTGCGTGGATTGAAATAGGATAAAACCATAAGCAGAATTATTTGTAACTCGTCGCACCCCTCGCGGGTGCGTGGATTGAAATAAACCAGCTTGATTAACTAAACTCCCTAATTTATGGTCGCACCCCTCGCGGGTGCGTGGATTGAAATATTTATATAATCACAAACAAGTTCTGCGAGTTCTTGTCGCACCCCTCGCGGGTGCGTGGATTGAAATTTCATTAATTGCTTTTAATTGGGCCTCTATTGATGTCGCACCCCTCGCGGGTGCGTGGATTGAAATTATATCTTTCTCAGGATAAATTATAAAAAAATCTTTCGTCGCACCCCTCGCGGGTGCGTGGATTGAAATCCTCTATATTCAACTAAGACTACATCAGGGCTTTGTCGCACCCCTCGCGGGTGCGTGGATTGAAATATCTCCTATGCTCTACGATGCTAAATAACTTTTAGTCGCACCCCTCGCGGGTGCGTGGATTGAAATTGATCAGATGCACTCTTAGGTTTGTAACCAAATTCGTCGCACCCCTCGCGGGTGCGTGGATTGAAATTAGCTTGTGTTTCTCTGATTCCGTTTTTAAGATAAGTCGCACCCCTCGCGGGTGCGTGGATTGAA
>NZ_KQ960249.1:728-960 GCF_001553125.1 Peptoniphilus sp. DNF00840 | reverse complement strand
CGCACCCCTCGCGGGTGCGTGGATTGAAATAATAATAACTTTGCCTGTTCGTCACTTAAACTTGCCCGTCGCACCCCTCGCGGGTGCGTGGATTGAAATCATTGCTTAAAAAAGATATAAGCCATACTTTTAGGTCGCACCCCTCGCGGGTGCGTGGATTGAAATTCCGACTCTCAAGCCGCTAAAATACATAAGCCTAAGGTCGCACCCCTCGCGGGTGCGTGGATTGAAA
>NZ_KQ960249.1:332-628 GCF_001553125.1 Peptoniphilus sp. DNF00840 | reverse complement strand
CGCACCCCTCGCGGGTGCGTGGATTGAAATAGGAAATTCTATGACACGTTGGGCGAGTATGGAGTGTCGCACCCCTCGCGGGTGCGTGGATTGAAATACCTTGATTTATTACTTTCAATTCTTTGTATCGGGCGAGTCGCACCCCTCGCGGGTGCGTGGATTGAAATATAAATCCTATCTATAAAAACAACATGATTAATCGTCGCACCCCTCGCGGGTGCGTGGATTGAAATAAATAACATTCCACACGAAAAACGGCCTACAAAAGTCGCACCCCTCGCGGGTGCGTGGATTGA
>NZ_KQ960249.1:0-232 GCF_001553125.1 Peptoniphilus sp. DNF00840 | reverse complement strand
GTCGCACCCCTCGCGGGTGCGTGGATTGAAATACTTGAAGACTTATACGAATATTGCAGGTTATATGTCGCACCCCTCGCGGGTGCGTGGATTGAAATTTTATCAATAATAACTAACATATTTCCTCCTTAAACGTCGCACCCCTCGCGGGTGCGTGGATTGAAATAGATTAAGATTAATTGATTTCCATCAATCATATTTGTCGCACCCCTCGCGGGTGCGTGGATTGAAA
>NZ_KQ960248.1:0-4379 GCF_001553125.1 Peptoniphilus sp. DNF00840 | reverse complement strand
TATTTTGTACTACTTGTGGTGCTTGCTTTTGTTGATTTTGTTGGTTTTGTTGATTTTGGTTTTGTTGGTTTTGGTTGTTGTTTCCGCCAACTCTACCTACTTCTCTTGCAGCATTCCAGTTAAAGGATAGGATTGCCTTTTGTTCATTCACGGCAATTTGATCCATTACGTCTACTTTAACGCTGATATTTACTCTGTTATATTTGCCATTCATAACCCATGACCATACATTTCCAGATGATTGTTCTGCTAAATATTTATTACCATCATGAATAAATAGATGGGTTAAATTTCCAACAAGTTTTTGTCCATTAAATTCTCTTTCAAGAGGATTGAATTGAACGCTATACCTGAATTGACCGTTTCTTTCCTCTACTCTCGCTATGTGGTTTATTGCTCCATTTGCCATAGAGTATCCATCTTGATAAGCGTGAAGAACTTCAACAGGCACTTCATATTGGATTGTTACTGGTCCATTGTTTTTATTGTTGTTTTGGTTGTTGTTGTAAACTCCCCATGATGAGTTGTTATTCCAGCCTTGGTTGTTATTGCCATAGCTTCCCCATGAAGAATTGTTATTTCCCCATCCGGAGTTGTTGCCCCAGCCTTGGTTGTTATTGCCCCAAGAATTATTATTGTTTTGGTTATTCATACTACCCTTATTGTTAATAACTGCATTGTTTAGGGCTTGTGTAGCACTTAATATTTCTTCTCTTGATGCGTATGGGTTGTTAGCAATTGCACCTGCCCTTGCCATTGCTGCTACTAAGTTGGAGTCAGCTCCCTTACTCATAGATGCACTTGCACTTGCCATAGCAGAGCCTAGTGCAGATCTTTCTATAGCTAAATTTTGGAAGGAATATCCTGGAGTGCTAGGATTACTTGGGTTGCTTGGGTTACTTGGATTGCTTGGATTAGATTGGTTGTCATTTTCTTTCATTTTTGAAGTATCAATAAAAAGCCTAGCTGTTTGACGCCCAACACCCTTGGTATATTTATCATAGAACTCATCTTTATTTATATTTTTGTTTTGTTCATTTAATGAATCCATAGCATCTACCCAAACTTGAAGATATATACCAGTCTTTGCTGCTTCAATGAATTTATCTTTATCCATTGTAAAGCGAAGAACTTTAGGGAAAGAACGTTCCTTGCCATTTAGATCTGTATCATTGACGCTTTCAACTACATCCATTTTTATAGGATTTTTATACCTATCGTTGTCAGTGTAAGTAAATGCATCTGTTAAATGCCCATAAATATTCATAACTTTTATGCCTTTAAAAGTTAAGTCAATAGTAGCAGTATTCCCTTTTATATTGACCTTTGCTGGTGATATTAAAGCCCCAGCTCCCATAGATGGTTGATCCTCTACAAGGTGTTTCAATTCCACAGGCAAATTGTATATCTTGTCTTTTTCATCATTTGTTTGAGTGCTTTGGTCTTTTGAACTATTAAACTTTTCAATAGCAGTTTGCAATTCTTTGTTAGCATTATCTATTTGTGCTTGTTCTGTTGCACTAGATAATATTTCTTTTGCCTTAGTAATCGCTGATTTAAGTTCATCAAAAGCTTCTTTAGTTTTATTCTTTTGATTTATTTTTTCAGCTTCTTTTATTTCATTTTCTAAAGAACTCTTATTTAAATTAAGTGACTTTACATCATATGGATTAATTTTCCAGAAACTATATCTTGGATTTTTCTTCAAATTGCCATTTTTATCTTTGATATATCCATTTGTAATATAAAGCATTTCATCAAATCCATTTGTTTGAGTTTTTTCTAAGTTTATATTTTTTATTACAAAATCATTTGTAACTTTTTTAATTCCTAGTGATTTTCCTTTTGAGTCAAATACTTCTTTTTCTACTAAATTATTACATTCAGCTTCATACTTAATTTCATTTCCATCTGCTCCATTACCTTTTATAACAATGTCCTTTTCATCACTTAAGTATAAGTCGCTATCTATTAATTTAACATTAACAGTTCCATCAGAATTAGATGTAATTATATATCTTGACTTTTTCTTATGTGTTTCTAAAGAATTTGTTGAAAAATCATTTGCACTTTCTATGCCTATAGTTCCAGTCTCATATTTCCCATCTGGTTTATAATTTTTTATTGATAAACATTTTTCACCATTAAAGGGTTCTATAGTTATTGCTAATTCAGTTGGCTGAATCCCCGGCATACCTGGCTTACTCATGACATCAACATAAACTTTTCCATTTACAATAGGGTCGTTTGATAATAATGGTAAACTAAATGTTTTAGGATACTCCTTTTCATTTGTTTCATCTGTATATCTGTCTTCAATACTTGCTTCATATTTTTTATCTGTTGCTTTATCAACTTGCCAAAATTGTAAAAGATGTCCTCTATCAAGGGCGAAATTCATAGGTTGCGCACTAAAATACAATTTTTTCTTGCCATATTTATCTACTACCAATTTAGCTTTTTTTATTATTGCAGGATTACCCATCGAATAGATTCCATAGTCTGAAAAATGTCTCAATTCTACTCTAGTGTCATATACACCAGGCATCATATTCTCAGGTATTTTTGTCATTTTTTTTGTTGCAACAAATATGCAATCGCCATCTTGTACATCAGCTACTACCAAATCATTTAGTCCTTTTTTAGGATTAGATATATAAGTGTCGGCATCTTCCGTATTTAACGGTTTAATTACATCACCGGTACTAGGATCTTTATGCAAAACATAAACCCCAACATTATGTTCAAAATGGCGATTTTGTATTTCGCCTGACTTTGTTACTCTTCTTAAAGGAATTACCACTTTGGTGCCCATTGGAGCCGACAAAAATTCGAAATTACTTTTTTTAGTAATATTAATTTTAAAAGCTGATATTACATAATTATTATTATTCTTTGGATCTTTATATAGCTCATCCTTATATTTATTTAAGATTTTATTATAATCTTCATTACTTGAATCTAATTTTTCTACTTTAATTCCAATAGATTTATTTCCTTCTTCAGCAATTTTTTTTAAACCTTCTTTTGTGTATGTACCTTCACTATCCATACAATCATCTAGCTGAGATGCAAAAGAATCAGGTAAATACCAAACATAATCACGAAGTCTTAATCCTGTTTCTTGATCCACTATATCTATATCATTAATAACATTAGGATCCTTATAATTAGGTTCATAGGCATAACAAGAATTAATTATTAATATTAAAAATAAAATAAAAGCTACAGAAGTTTTTCTAATCAATTTCATTTTACACTCCTTTACTTTAGATAAGTTTAAATGGTGCTGTTGCAGAATAGATGATTCTACTCTGCAACAGCATTTAATTACCTTAATTAGATATTATTGTTAAAATAAAACAATGCTTTCGGATTTATCATTGCATCTGGAAATAATTTTCCAATAAATCCGCCAAAATCATTCCTTAGGTTTGTTTCAAATCTAACTTTTAATAATGAGTTATAACCATGTTTACCAGGCTTTATTTCAGATACGGGAACCTTGATTAAAATTGTTCCAGGTACTTGTTCACCTTTTATTTTTGTACTTGGTGATCTAAAATCACTATTTATACCTTCATATTCAGTCTTTTTCCCTATAACAAAAACCTTAGTTACATCTGCACTATGATTTTTATAAGCCATAGGTTGAGTCTTCAATGTAATATAAACAAAGCCATCTTTGCTTTCAATATAAGACTCATTAGTAAATGCATATCTTGATTTTGATAATCCTTCATCATCCATTTTGTAAATTGCAAAATTACTTACATCTCTTGATTCCCAAGTCCTTATAAGTGAGTCTTCGTCTAAACCGACTAATTCTTCAATTGCATCTATTGCCTTATCTTCTGGCATAGTTTTTACAATATTTTCAATTTTTGCCTTTAGTTCTGGTGTTTCTTCTACACTATTTGCAAATGCAAAGCTTGGTACTAACATAAATAATACTAGTAAAGTTATAGCTATCTTCTTTAAATTTTTCATGTGCTTGCACGCTCCTTTATTAAAATTTTTATGGAAAGTTACCTTTCCAAAAACAATATGCTAACTATGAGTGATAAATCACTCTTTAAAGACTTGAAATGTCTTCTTGTAATTTTAAAAAATTATCTTGTTTTTTTATTTAATCACCTCCTTAAATTTATTTTTTTATTTCTTATATTTATTTAGCCTAACTGCAAAGTAGTCTGCTGCTTCTTCTAGTTCTTCATCTGTTGCATACCTTGATGCAAGGCTTGTTTCTATCATTTTTTCTTTTATCTTTTTTGGAACTACTAGTCCTGTAATTCCTTTTAATTTTTCTATCATTTTAAGCCTTATAATGTTTAAAAAACTTTAAAATAATGTTAATTCTTGTCCATCTTGTAAAGAAC
>NZ_KQ960247.1:722-50201 GCF_001553125.1 Peptoniphilus sp. DNF00840 | reverse complement strand
CCCAGGAATTATTCCTGGGTTTGTCTACAATCTGGGGAGACCCAGTGAGGTCTCTTTTTCTTTTGGATTTTTTATTTTTAATTTTGTTTTGCTAATTTATATTTTTCAAATCTTTCTCTACTAAGTAGGTTTTTATTTACTAGAATGATTTCGTGTTATAATGTCCTTGGTGAAAAAATGATAATTTTAAGAAATATAAAAATTCCCTATGACAAGGACCAAGGGTTCTTGAGGGAGAAAATTGAAAAGGAAATAAATAAGAAGGATTTTGACTTTAAGATTCACAAGAAGTCTTTCGATGCCAGGAAGGGTTTGAACTTTGTCTACCAAGTTGTAATTGACCTAGACCTTGATGACATTGATGTGAAGATTAAGAAGAGACTTAAGAATAATCTTGCGGCCTTTGAAGAAGAGAAGCTTGAAGTTGAAAATAAAAATAAAGTTGAGTCAGCTGTAATTGTTGGGACTGGTCCTGCAGGACTCTTTGCAGCCTATCTCCTTGCCAAGAAGGGGGTCAAGGTTACTCTAATCGAGAGGGGCAAGGCAGTTGATGAAAGAGTTGAGGACATTGACAAGCTTCACAAGACTGGAGTATTAAATGAAGAATCCAACGTTCAATTTGGAGAAGGTGGAGCTGGAACTTTCTCTGATGGGAAATTAACTTCACGCTCCAAGGACAAGAGGATGGGTCACATCTTCGACATCTTTGTGGACCACGGAGCGCCAGAAGATATTCTCTACGAACAAAAGCCCCACATTGGTACAGACATCTTGCGTGATGTCATAAAAAATATGAGGAAGGAAATTGAAAGCTTAGGTGGAGTCTACCACTTCAGTGAAAGGTTTTTGGACTTTGAACTTGATGGCGGCAAGATTAGCAAAATCATTACTGACAAGGACAAGTACCAAGCTGATGCCTACATCTTGGCCCTTGGCAATTCTGCTCGTGATACCTTTAGGGCCTTAGACAAGTATGACCTAATTGAGCCTAAGCCCTTTGCAGTGGGTTTTAGGATTGAGCACTTGAGAAGGAACATTGAACTTGCACAATTTGGGATGACTTCTGATAAGCTACCAGCAGCGACTTACCAATTAAATGTTACTGACAAGGACTTTGACCACTCAGTCTATACTTTTTGTATGTGCCCAGGTGGCTATGTTGTGAACTCCTCTTCCCTTGAGGGACAACTTTGTGTCAATGGTATGTCCTACCACGATAGGGATGGCAAGAATTCCAACTCTGCTGTAGTTGCATCTATTGATGAGAAAATTTACGGGAAAGGCAATCTTGCAGGCATGGACTTTCAAAATATGATTGAGAAAAAGGCGTTTGATTTTGGTGGGGGCAAGGCTCCAGTCCAAAGACTAAAGGACTTTATGGAGGGAAGAGCTACAGAAAAACTTGGAGAAGTTAGCCCAACTTTTATACCAGGATATGTCTTTGCCGACTTAAATCAAATTTATCCAGAATCTATAAACCTTGCGATAAAAAATGCCCTTAAAGTCATGGACAAGAGGGTCAAGGGTTTTGCCAACGACGATGCGATTTTAACTGGGGTGGAAACTAGGACTTCTGCTCCAATTAGGATCAAGAGAAGTGACTACAGAACAGAAAAATTTCAAAATCTCTATCCCATTGGCGAGGGAGCAGGTTATTCTGGTGGAATAATTTCTTCTGCCCTTGATGGGATAAAGTGTGCCATAGAAATTTTAGAAGGAGACAAAAAATGTTAAACATAGTATTTTACGAACCAGAAATTCCCTTTAACACAGGTGCTATTGCAAGGACTTGTGGACTTACAAAGACAAGGATCCACCTCATAAGGCCCCTTGGTTTTTCCGTTGATGACACCCATTTAAAAAGGGCAGGTCTTGACTACTGGCATCTTGTGGATATTACTTATTACGATTCCTATGATGAACTTGTGGAAAAGTATCCTGACAGGAACTTTTACCTTGCTTCAACAAAGGCAAAGAAGAAGTACACAGATGTTGAGTATAAGGATGGGGACTTTATAGTTTTCGGACCAGAAACTCGTGGTCTGCCAGAAGATTTAATTTTTTCAAATTACGACAAGGCCATAAGGATTCCAATGCTAAAGGACTTTGGCAGGAGTCTAAACTTGTCAAACTCTGCAAATATAATTTTATTTGAAGCCCTAAGACAACTTAATTTTTTAGATTTGGAATAGGTTTAACTTACAACAAGTAGAAAGGATTTATTGTGAAGGAAGTAAGAATCTCCGTAAGAAATTTAATAGAATTCGTCAAGAGGTCTGGCGACATAGATAGGAGATTCTTTTCCAACAAGAGGGCTGTGGAAGGAATAAGGGCCCATCAAAAGGTCCAAAGGGAATACTCCAAGGACTTCTTGACAGAAGTTTTTTTGAGGACCACTGAAGAAATTGAAGGAATAAATTTTACAGTTGAGGGACGTGCTGACGGGATTGAAGTCACAGAACAGGTGACAGTTGATGAAATTAAATCAACTACGAGAGAGCTTGAGGACCTTGAGAAGGAAGAAAATATAATGCACTGGGCACAAGCCAAGTGCTATGCCTATATCTATGCCAAGGATCATGAACTTGATGAGATTAATGTCATGCTCACCTATTTCCAACTGGAGTCAGAAGAAATTTTAAATATAAAAAAGACTTTCACTTTTGGCGAGCTTCGTGACTTTTTTATGGGGACTCTTGTGGAATATCTCGAGTTTTCTAAGAGGATTGTTGAGTGGAAGGATATAAGGGACGAGTCTATAAAAAAATTAAAATTTCCCTTTAAGTCCTTTAGGAAGGGACAGAGAGAACTTTCTGTTGCAGTTTACAACACCATTGATGATGAAAATAAATTATTTGTGGAAGCACCAACGGGGATTGGCAAGTCAATTTCCACAATTTTTCCAACAATTAAGACCATGGGAGAGGACAAGATTGACAAGACCTTTTATCTTGTGGCAAGGTCCACAGGGAAGAATGCAGCCAAGGATGCCCTTGAAAGGCTTTTGAATAAAAAGCTTAGACTAAAGCTTACAATAGTCACAGCCAAGGACAAGATCTGCATCAACGACAAGGTAGCCTGCAATCCAAAGGACTGTCCCTATGCCAAGGGCCACTTTGACAGGGTCAATGATGCCATAATTGACATCTTTGATGCCTGCGACAACTTCACAAGAGAAAATATTGAAAAATTTGCAAGGCTCCACATGGTTTGCCCCTTTGAATACCAGCTTGACCTCTTGGACTTTTCTGACTTCATCGTCTGCGATTACAACTACATATTTGACCCAACAGTTTATCTCAAGAGATTTTTTGAAAATTCCATGTTGAGGTTTACTCTTCTAGTTGATGAAAGTCACAACCTACTTGAAAGGGGAAGAGAAATGTATTCGGCAGAAGTTTCCATTCCCGACCTTGAAAGCTTAAGAGAAATCCTTCCAAAGAAGAGGAAGGCTGCAAGAAAGCATCTTGCTAATGCCCTTGAAGAATTTCAAAAGTTGGACTCACGCAAGACCTTTCATTCTTATGAGTCCTTTGTAGGCTTTAATGGGGAAGTGGAGAAGACAGTTTTCTCCATGAACGACTTTTTGACCAAGGACAAGGACCAAGAAAACTATGACCAAGCTCTTGATATTTATTTTTCACTTTTTAACTACATCAAAATTTTGGAATACTACAACAGGGATTTTGTTTCCATAAAAGACGAGGACAAGATAAGGATAAAGTCCCTTGACATCGCACCCATTTTTCAAAATATTTTAAGGGCACCAAGGTCCTCTGTATTTTTCTCTGCAACCCTAAACCCCATAAAGTATTATGGAAAACTTTTGGGAGCAGACGAAGGGACTTCCTACTACAAGATTGAGTCCCCCTTTGATCCTAACAATCTCTTAGTTCTTCGCAACAATAAAATTTCAACAGTTTACAGAGATAGAGAAGAGTCCATTGACGAAATAATTGATAACCTCAAAGAGTTTTCGCAAGATGATGGAAATTATATTTTCTTCTTTCCATCCTACTCTTATATGGAGGCAGTCTACGATAGATATGTAGAAATTGATGGAGAAGCTATTAAGCAGGATAGAGAGATGACAGAGGTAGAGAGGGAGGAATTTTTAAACAATTTTACTTTCTCATCATCAACAAGGGCCTTTGCAGTCATGGGTGGAGTTTTCTCTGAAGGCATAGACTTAATTGGCGAAAGGCTAAGAGGAGTTGCCATAATTAGTGTTGGCATTCCCGGACTTTCTTACGAGAGAAATATTTTGAAGTCCCACTTCCAAAAGAAGTACAATAGAGGTTACGAGTATGCCTACATCTATCCAGGCATGATCAAGGTCATCCAATCCGCAGGAAGGGTTATAAGGACAGAAGATGACAGGGGAAAAATTTTATTAATCGACAAGAGATTTTCACTTGAACCCTACAAGTTTTTGTTACCCCACCACTGGCAAATTTTTGATTATGAAAAGTTAGACCAAATGGAAACAATTTTAAAGAACTTTACGAAAGAGAAAGGTAATTAAAATCACAAAAAGAATAAAAAAGGAGATTATACAATGAATTTAGAGAGGAAAAAAATTTTAGAAAAAATTGGATATGCTACAATTATTTCTTTTATTATTTTTATTTTTTTAGCATCAATTAAATTTAAAGGAGTTTCCGACTCTTTTTTTGTATTTAGATCTCTTTTAAATCCAGTTTCAATCTTTATTGGATTTAGTTGTTTCTTTGGTATTCATATTAGGGATTTTTTTAGAGATTTAATCAAGGGAATAAAAGAAATAAAATTAAAAGAGCTAATTTTATTTTTAAAATATGTTTTTATTTATCAGGGAATTATTATTTTGACAACAAATTTAGATGTTCTACAAGAAACGGATATTGAGACAAGTAACTTTATTGATTTATATGTAAGCATTACTATGATATTATTTGTCTTATTTGAAGAATATATTTTTAGGTATTTAGTCCAAAGAAAGTTAATGAATGTTTCAAGTGATTATGGGATATTATTTATGGCAATAGTTTTTGGACTATTTCATTATGGAAAATATAAATCAGGTTTTTTATTTGGTATTGCATTAGGAATTATTTACGCAATAACAAAAAATATCACTTGCACCGTAATAATCCACTATTTTTTAAATTCAACAGTATCCGTGAGAATTGTGGTATTTTTTCAAAATCTTTTTATAGCAAAGAATATTGAATTAGCCCAAATAAATAAGATGACAGGATTTATAAGTCTACTCTTGGGAATTATTTTAATTTTTGGACAATTTTTGTTAAATAAAAACTATGTAGCTACTTTTAGTCAAAGGGAAAAGGAAATTCTAAAAAAAATATTGCAAGAGATTAGATGTTTACCTGAACTCATGAAGATATTCCCACTTAACATAGGGCTTCTTTTTAGAGTCTTTATTTTTATACAAAAATATATCTAAAAATTTAATCTTTTGAGTATAAAAAGTCATTTTTTGCTAAAAAATTTTAATGAGGTCAAAAGCCTAAAAAATAGAGAAAATTTATAATAAATATCTTTACAAAGCCTTTCTTATGTGATAATATTGTTGAGTAAATTAGAAGGAGCCAAAGGCGGCTCTTTTTTTTAGCACTGGAGGTGTTTTTATGGCAGATAGAGTAGTACTTGAGTGCACACAATGTAAAAACAGAAATTATGTGACATATAAGAACAAGAAAAAGACTACTGAAAGATTGGAACTAAAGAAGTATTGTAAATTCTGTAAAGAACATACAACACATAAGGAAACTAAGTAAGGAGGATTTATGGCTACTAAAACAGCACCTAAGCCTGAAGAAAACAAAGGTGGTCTAGGTAGATATTTTAGAGGTGTGAAATCTGAATTCAAAAAAGTTGTATGGCCTACTAAGGAGACTGTAATCAAATATTCTATTATAGTAATCGTGGCAGTTATTTTGTCATCACTACTATTATTAGCATATGATAAGATCATAATGTTTTTATTTGGTTTTATTTATTGATTGGAGTGTTATAGTTGGATACACAAGAGCTTAACAACAATGAAGCTTCAAAATGGTATGTAATACACACTTATTCAGGTTATGAAAAAAAGGTAAAGGCAAATATGGAAGCCATGGTTCACAATCGTGGCATGGAAGATGTCATCTTCGACATTAGAATTCCTATGGAAGACTATGTAGATACTAAGGATGGCGTGTCCAAGGCAAAGGAAAGAAAGATGTTCCCATCTTATGTCCTTGTAAATATGATTATGAATGATGAAACTTGGTATCTTGTAAGAAATACAAGAGGAGTAACTGGTTTCGTTGGACCTGCATCAAAGCCTGTACCCCTAACTGATGAAGAAGTGTTACTACTTGGAGTTACTGATAACAAAGAGTTATTCGATAATTACGAGATAGGGGAGTTAGTCAAGGTTATACATGGACCCTTCAAAGACTTGGTGGGTAAAATTGACGACTTCAATTACGACAAAGGAAAAGTTAAAGTTTGTATCTCCATGTTTGGAAGGGATACAATAGTTGAATTAGATTTCAATCAAATTATTAAAGAGTAAGAGATGTGTGGGAGGGTAAACCCGCATTACCACAAGGAGGAAATAAAATGGCAAAAAAAGTCATAGCATTAGTAAAATTACAAATTCCTGCAGGAAAAGCTACACCAGCTCCACCAGTTGGTACAGCACTAGGACCTCATGGTGTAAATATCATGCAGTTCACAAAGGAATTTAACGCAAAGACTCAAGATCAAGCAGGTATGATTATCCCTGTTGTTCTTACAGTTTATCAAGATCGTTCTTTCACTTTTATCACAAAGACTCCACCAGCTGCAGTGCTTATTAAGAAAGCTCTTAATTTGCCAAAGGCTAGTGGTGAACCAAACAAGAAAAAAGTTGGAAAGCTAACAAAGGCACAAGTTGAAGAAATAGCAAAAACTAAGATGCCAGACCTTAACGCAGCAAGCTTAGAAGCAGCTGTTGAATTGATCGCTGGTACAGCTAGAAGTATGGGTGTAGAAGTAGAAAGATAAGTGGGAGGCTAAGCCGTAGGTACCACGAAGGAGGTAAATATGCCAAAAAGAGGTAAAAAATATCAAGAAAGCGCTAAGCTTGTAGATAAATCGAATTTATATGACGTTAACGAAGCTCTTGACTTAGTTACAAAAACTGCTAAGGCAAACTTTGATGAAACAGTAGAACTTGCAGTAAGACTTGGTGTTGACCCAAGACACGCTGACCAACAAGTTAGAGGTACTGTAGTACTTCCTAATGGAACAGGTAAAGAAGTTAAGGTACTTGTTCTTGCTAAGGGAGAAAAAATTAAGGAAGCTGAAGCAGCAGGTGCTGACTTCGCTGGTGGAGAAGAATTAGTTGAAAAAATCCAAAACGAAAACTGGTTTGGTTTCGACGTAATGATTGCAACTCCAGATATGATGGGCGTAGTTGGTAAAATCGGTAGAGTTCTTGGACCAAAGGGACTTATGCCAAACCCTAAATCAGGTACAGTTACATTTGATGTAGAACAAGCTGTTAAAGAAGTTAAGGCTGGTAAGGTTGAATATAGAGTTGACAAGGCTGCTATAATTAACGTACCAATTGGAAAAGTTTCTTTCGGAGCTGACAAACTTGCTGAAAACTTCAAGACAATTGCAGATGCTATTATTAAAGCAAAACCAGCATCAGCAAAGGGTCGTTATTTAAAATCAGTAACAGTTTCATCAACAATGGGACCTGGAATCAAAGTAAATGGTTCAAAATTAATGGAAAAATAAAAACACCTAAGATAAATAAAACCCCTCGACTTCTTATGAAGTAAGAGGGGTTTTATAATGGACTTAAGTTTAAAAGCTTAGGTCCTTTTTATTAGAAATTTTTAAAAACATTTGGTGAAGATTTTGAAAAATTATAATTTTTAAAGCAAAAGAACTTGCAATTTATAAAGTTAGGCACTATAATACTAAACGTTGATTAAGTATTTTACGGTGGTTACCGAAATTTTCAGGTAGTTTTTATCTGATGCTAAAGTTTACGACAAGAGAGCTTACTATCTGCCTGATGTGGGAGATAAAAAAGCTAAAAAGTAACTATTACGCTCAGAGTTTTTACAAGAAAAAATCAGCAAATAAAAAGCATCAACACCACAAGATTGCAAAAGTACGAAGGATATCCTTACGACCGACAGCAGTCTTTTTTTGTTGGTTGGATACCCTTCTAATATTGCGAAATATTAAGGAGGTGTTAAAATGCTAAATCAAAAGCTGACTTGGTTAAAATTATCAAGAGCAGGACTAATTAATATTATCTTAGGATCTATGATTGAGGCTTTTACAGTTGTAAATATTCATATCCCATCTCAAATTACAGAAGGTGGAATCCTAGGCCTTGCCTTATTATCCTACAAGACCCTTGGTATAAACCCATCAATCCTAAGTCCAGTAATGGATGTTATTTGTGTTATTATTGGAATAAATATTTTTGGAAAGGCATTTTTAAGAAAGACTTTATTAGCTTCTTTATTGTTTGCCCTCTTCTATAAAATATTTTCACTTATGGGACCAATTCTTCCTGATCTTTATAGCTATCCATTATTGGCAGCTGTAGTTGGAGGCATTGGCATTGGACTCGGTTGTGGACTAGTAGTATCACAAGGAGGAGCCACAGGTGGAGATGACGCCTTGGCCCTTGTAGTGTCAAACAAGACTAAGATAAATATTTCTTATGCCTACTTACTAATGGACCTAATAGTCTTAGTAATGTCTTTAACTTATATTCCATTTTCTAGATTAATTTATTCTTTAATTACTACAACAATATCATCTCTTTTAGTAGGTCAATTTGAAGTTAATGTTAGTCCATCAGTGGAAAAGACAAATCTTTCGATTTAAAATTTTATTTTAAGTTGATGATTTCTAAGTTCATATATGAGAAAGAGTAGCTTAGGCTACTTTTTTTTATTGAAATTTTTATTTTTATATTAGCTTGTGAGTTTAACTAACTTATTAAAAACTTGTAAACTTGTAGTTATTTATAAAGTCGTGAGAACTTATGACTTAATAAAAGCTTATGAGCTTGTAGTTATTTATAAACTTGCAATAACTTATGACTTAATAAAAACTTGTGAGCTAACAATTTTTTATAAATTAGTGAGACCTTAGGACTTAGCAATTTTTTATAAAGAAGTTAAGTAAAAATTAAAAGGCTTTTGATCTTGAGAAAAATAATGAAAAGTGGTTTGATAAAAATTTTTGAATCATAAATATAAGAAAACTTTAAAATCAATCTAATTTAATATATAATTATCTAGAAAATTGCAATTAAATATAGAAAAACAAAGAATTTAAAAATAAATGCAAATAATCATTGACAAGGACCCGAAGACTATATATAATACATATGTTACTAAGCCGCAGACAGTAGGTGGCACTGCCATAAATCCTACCGAGGTTTGAAATTCGGATTTATTTGATTTTCACATCTCACGGCGGTGTGAGATTTTTTTATTTTGGGGGTGACAAATTGAAAGAAGAAAAATTACAATCAAAACAAGCCCTAGTAGATGAAATTAAAGAAAAAATTCAAGGCGCTCAATCTATCGTTCTTGTAAACTACAGAGGATTAACAGTTGAAGAAGTAACTGAACTTAGAGCTAAGTACAGAGAAGCAAATGTTGATTACAAGGTTTATAAAAACACAATGATGAGACGTGCTTTCGAAGAGTTAGGTGTTGAAGGTTTAGAAGACTTCCTAAAGGGACCAAGCGCTATTGCATTTGGTATGGAAGATCCAGCATCCGCAGCAAAAATTTCATCAGAGTTTGCAGAAGATCATGAAGCACTAGAAATTAAAGCAGGATTTGTTGATGGAAAGGTATTATCACTTCCAGAAATCGACGCACTTGCTAAATTACCATCCAAGGAAGTTCTTGTTGCACAAGTACTTGGCGGCTTAAACGCTCCAATCCAAGGATTCGCAAATGTACTAAGTGGTACACTATCAGGTTTTGCAAGAGTTATTGCACAAATCGCAGACAAGAAAGAAAAGGAAGCAGCTTAATCTGCTAAAAAATTAAGAAAAATTATTATTTAAAATTACGGAGGAATAAAATGTCAGAAAAAGTAGAAAAATTAATTGAAGAAGTTAAAGAACTTACAGTATTAGAACTATCAGAAGTTGTTAAAGCTCTAGAAGAAGAATTCGGCGTATCAGCAGCAGCTCCAGCAGCAGTTGCAGCAGCTCCAGTAGCAGGTGCAGCAGCTCCAGCAGCAGCAGGCGAAGAAAAAACTGACTTCGATGTAATCCTTGCAGAAGCAGGACAAGAAAAAGTTAAAGTAATCAAAGTTGTTAAAGACGTAACTGGACTTGGACTTAAAGATGCAAAAGCATTAGTTGATGGAGCTCCAAAGGCAGTTAAAGAAGGTGCTTCTAAAGAAGAAGCTGACGAAATCAAGGCTAAACTTGAAGAAGCAGGAGCAACTGTAGAAGTTAAATAATTTAACTAAGTTAAAATTTAAAGAAACTGTCCCATTGGGGCAGTTTTTTGTTGAGAAATTTATAAGTGTGTAAAGAAAAAGAGAACTCCTTTTATGTCGAGTTCTCTTTTTTGATTGTGAGTAAAGTTTTGCCTATGAAATTTTCAGCTAAAATAAATTAGTGGAACTTGTTTTCGCTTGGGTTGTGAAATTTCACTACCTTGGCGGGAGCTCCAACGGCAGTTGAGTTGGCAGGTATATCTGTAAGGACAAGGGCGCCTGCACCAATTTTTGCTCCATCGCCAATTGTTACTGGTCCAAGGACTGTGGCACCCGTCCCAATTATGACGTTGCTGCCAACTGTGGGGTGCCTCTTCTTTTGCTTTTCGTTGCCTGTTCCACCAAGGGTTATGTTGTGGTACATGTGACAGTTATCTCCAATCTCGGCAGTTTCTCCTATAACAACAGCCATGCCATGGTCAATAAAAAGATTCTTGCCAATCTTTGCACCTGGATGGATTTCGATGCCAGTCTTCTTCCTTGCCCTTTGTGAAATCCATCTTGCAAGTGTAGTGTGGTCTTTTTCATAAAAGTAGTGGGCAATTCTATGACTCACCATACAGGGAACAATGGGATACATAAAAATTGCTTCGAATAAACTTTTACAGGCTGGGTCCTTTAATAAAATAAATTCTCCGTATTCTTTTATTTTTTTCAAATACTTAATCATTTTCAAAAAGTTCAGTGGACATATATCTTTCAGCTGTGTCAGGTGCAACTGTGACTATATTTCCACCAAGCTCCTCTTGCATTTTTAGTGCACCTACTACATTGGCACCAGCTGATATGCCAACAAGTAGTCCTTCTTCACGAGAAAGTCTTCTTGCCATTTCTATTGCTTCATTTGACTTAACAGTGATTGTCTTGTCTAAGATTTTTGTGTCTAAGACTCCTGGCACAAAGTTTGCCCCAATCCCTTGAATCTTGTGTGTGCCAGCTTGACCTCTTGTGAGTAGTGGAGATTCATCTGGTTCAAGACCCCAAACTTTTATCTTTTCATCCTTAGATTTTAAAAATCTTCCAACACCTGTGACTGTTCCTCCGGTTCCTATTCCTGCAACAAAGCCTGAGATGTCCTTTAGGTCCCTATAAATTTCTGGACCTGTAGTTTCTTCGTGGGCAAGTGCGTTGTACTTGTTTTCAAATTGGTTTGGCATAAAGTAGTTGCCTGTAGCTACAAGTTCCTTTGCCTTGTCAACTGCTGCCTGCATTCCACCTTCTCCTGTTAAAATTAAATTTGCACCAAAGGCTGCGATTAAGTTTCGCCTTTCAATTGACATAGACTTTGGCATAACAATATTTACCTTGTAACCAAGGGCACGACCAATCATGGCTATGGCGATTCCTGTGTTGCCACTTGTTGGTTCAACAATTTCCATGCCTTCTCTTAGGGATCCGTCTTTGATGGCTCCCCTTATCATGTAGAGGGCGGTCCTGTCCTTGATAGACCCTCCTGGATTAGACTTTTCTACTTTTACAAAGATCTTTCCTCCGCCAATGTTTTCTAATTGTACTAATTTTGATTCTCCAACTGTCTCTAATAATTTTGTCATTTTTTTCTCCTCCGTTAATACATAAAAAAAAGAGTATATGAAATCATATACTCTTAAAATCTTTCTCAATAACTAATAAAATTTTAAAATATTGATTCACATTCAAATAAGTCCTATAAAATTTTTTATAGAACAACAACAGAATGCTTGGCTTGTGAAATTTTTAAAAATATTTAAGTTTTTCATTTTTATCGCCTCTCAATATGTTTCGACTATACCCTTTAGAATTTTATTTGTCAAGTACAAATTAAATTAAAAAAATTTTTAGGACTTAATAAAAATTTATAAAAGTGTAAGACTTTACGACTTAATAAAGATTTACGACTTTATAAAAGTTTACAACTTTATAAAAGTTTACAACTTTATAAAAACTTACGACTTTATAAGAAACGATGACTTTGTAAAAATCTATAAGTTCACAAGAATTTATGACTTCACAAGAATTTACAACTTCATCAAGAATTTATTTTATTTTTACAAAATCCAAAAAAATCTTATACAAGAGGCTGAAATATAAATTTATTATGAAATTTTCTTGAATATAAGAGTCAATCTTAGTTATAATGTAAGAAGTAAATAAAAAGAGGTGTTTTATGAAAGTTTCAGTTATCCTGGCAGCAGGAGAGGGAACGAGAATGAAGTCCAAAAAACCAAAGGTACTTCATGAAATTCTTGGAAGACCTATGCTTTTTTATGTCCTAAATTCTTGCAAGCATTCGCAAGTTGAAAAGAATCTTGTAGTTGTGGGACACAATAAGGAAAAAGTACGCAAGGCCTTTGAAGATGAAAAAGATGTGGAATTTATTGAGCAACCCATTGGCGACAATGTACCCTATGGTACAGGCTATGCCGTTATGAATGCTCTTGATAAAATAGACGATGATGACACAGTTATTATCCTAAATGGAGATACTCCAATTATTTCTAATTCAACTATTTCATGCTTTTTGAGATATCACGAAGAGAGAAATAATGATATAACAGTTTTATCTGCTGATATGAAGGATCCTACAAACTACGGCAGGATTGTCAGGGATGAAAATGCAAATGTTGTTGCAATAGTAGAGGAAAAGGACGCAAGTGAAAAGCAAAAGTTAATTCGTGAAATTAATTCAGGAATTTTTGCCTTTAAGGGTTCTTCTCTGAAGTCAGCTCTTACAAAGATTGACACTAACAATGCAGCTAATGAGCTTTATATAACTGACACTCTTGAGATCCTAGTTAATGAAGGCAAAAGGGTTGACTCCTTTAAGCTTAGGGACACAAGAGAAATCCTTGGTGTTAATTCAAGATACGAGTTATCTATTGCAGCAGAAATCCTACAAAAAAAGATAAACAAGGAATATATGATAAATGGTGTTGGGATAATTGATCCTAAGTCCACTTATATTGAATATGGGGCTACAATCGAAAGAGATGTAATGATTTACCCAGGCACTCGCATTGACAGGAAGTCTATAATAAAAGAAGGGGCAGAAATTTACTCTTCAACAATAAAGAATTCAACAATTGGGGAAGATGTTCTTATTAGGTCATCTGAAATAGAAGACTCTACTATTGGGAGGGGAACTACAGTGGGTCCTTACGCCCACCTAAGACCAAACTCTCATGTTGGAGAAAATTGTAAGATTGGAAACTTCGTTGAAGTTAAAAATTCCAATGTTGGAAATGGGTCAAAGATGAGCCACCTTGCTTATATAGGCGATGCCGATGTGGGCAGTGGAGTTAACATAGGTTGCGGAGTGGTCTTTGTTAATTACGATGGAAGAGATAAGTTTAGGGCCAAGGTTGGGGATAATGCCTTTATTGGTTCTAATGCAAACTTAGTAGCACCAATTGAAGTAGAAGACTATGGCTATGTTGCAGCTGGATCTACTATTACAAAAAAAGTTTTGAAGGGGCAACTTTCTCTTGAGAGAGCACCTCAAAAAAATATAGATGGTTGGGTTGAGAGAAAAGGATTTATCAAATAGGAGGACATGGATAATGAACACAGTTAATGGAGATATTGTAGTATTTACAGGAAATTCTAACCTTAGTCTTGTAGATAAAATTTGTGAAAACTTGGGAATTGAAAAGGGCGCTTGTACTGTGTCCACATTTTCTGATGGAGAAATTTCAATTGATATTGGAGTTTCTGTAAGAGGTAAGGATGTTTTTGTTATCCAATCAACTTCTTCACCAGTTAATGACAACCTAATGGAACTTTTAATTTTAATTGATGGTCTAAAGAGGGCATCAGCTGGTAGAATTAACGCAGTTATCCCTTACTACGGATATGCAAGACAAGACAGAAAGACTAAGGCAAGAGAACCTATTACTTCAAAACTTGTTGCAAATCTAATTACTGAAGCAGGAGCTGACAGAGTTGTTGCAATGGACCTTCATGCTGGTCAAATCCAAGGATATTTTGATATTCCAGTCGACCACCTAACTGCAGTTCCTTACCTTGCAAGATACTTCAAGGACATTGTAAAGGAAGACGACTTTGTAGTTGTTTCTCCAGACCTTGGAGGAGTTACTAGGACAAGAAAGTTTGCCAACGAATTAAATCTTCCTATTGCAATAATTGAAAAGAGAAGACCAAAGGCAAATGTATCTGAAGTTATGAATATTATTGGTGATGTTGAAGGCAAGTCAGTTATACTTGTTGACGACATCGCAGATACTGCTGGAACTATTACTAAGGCAGCAGATGCTTTAAAGGCAAGAGGTGCAAAAAAAGTTTATGGAGCTGCAACTCACGGAGTCTTATCAGGTCCAGCTATTGAAAGAATAGAGAATTCATCTCTTGAAAAATTTGTAATCACAGATACTATTGAACTTCCAGAAGAAAAGAAGATAGATAAGATTGATATTGTGTCTGTTTCTCCAATTTTTGCATCAGCAATTAAGAGAATCAACACATCACAATCAGTTAGTGAAATGTTTGAATAAGGTGATTAAGTGTATATAATTGCAGGACTGGGAAACCCCGGCAAGAAGTATGAAGATACTAGGCACAATGTGGGCTTCTCAACAATTGATGTCCTTGCGGATAAGCTTAATATAAAAGTTAATAAGATTAAATTTAAGGGGCTTGTAGGTGAAGGGAGAATCGGCAACGAGAAAGTCATTCTCCTAAAGCCCCATACTTTTATGAACAATTCCGGAGAATCAATTGTAGAAATTTTAAATTTTTATAAATTAAAGCCAGAAGACTTAATGGTTATTGTGGATGATATTGACATTGAATTTGCACAGATAAAGATAAAGAAAAATGGATCTGCTGGAACCCACAATGGACTTAAGTCAATTGTAAACTTAACAGGAAGCAAAAATTTTGCCAGGTTTAAAATTGGTGTTGGAAAGAAACACCCTAATGAAGATTTGGCAAGTTTTGTTTTGTCCAATTTTCCAGCAAAGGATAGAAAGCACATTGCAGATGCTATTGATGCCTGTGCTGATGCAGTAATTGATGCAGTGGACTCAGGCATTGACAAGTCCATGAATTCTTATAACAACAACATTTATTGAGGTGAAAATTGAATTTTTTAATCAATAGTGTAAAAAACCTAGAAGCTTTTAAGGAATTAGATAAGTCGATAAAAATTTCAAAGAACACTGCAGTCTTTGGTTCAGAGGAGGCAGTGCTCTCTCTTTTTGCGCCCACTTTTGCAGCTGAGGGGAGGAAGGTTTGCCTCATCTCACAAGATAGGGTAAGGGCAAGAAAGGCCTACGAGGACCTGGAGTCCATCTCAGATGAGACTTGCGTCTACTATCCAGAGAAGGATGTCTTTTTCTATGACAGGGATTCAAAGTCCAAGGAGAATACAAAGAAGAGGCTAGAAGCCATGGCAGAGCTTTCAAGTGGCAGGGCAAAGATGGTTGTCACAACCTTAAATGCCTTGACTGCAAAAATATCAAGACCAGAAATTTTTGCTTCTTATAAGATTCTTATAGAAGTTGGGCAAGTTTTGAATCTTGATGACCTTCCCAAGAAGCTTGTGGAAATGGGATACGAAAGATTTCCAAGTGTTGAAGGCCTAGGTCAGTTTTCTCTTAGGGGGTCCATCATCGACATTGGGACTCAAGACGCCAATTATAGAATAGAACTTTTTGATAACGAAGTTGACTCTATTAGATCCTTTGAAATCGAAAGCCAAAGGTCCATTGAAAAGTTAGAAAAAATTACAATTTATCCAATAGAAGACTTGATTATAAAAGCAGATGAAAGGGATAAGCTTGCCGAGAGAATAAAAAAAGATATTTCTAAGACTAAGCTCGTGGGAAAAGAAAAAGATCGACTCAATGAAAAGTTTTTAAGATACGTTGACAGGCTAGAAAACCAAGAGACAATTATCAACAAGGACTTAATCCTTCCCTATGTAGACCAAGATGAAGTTGGCTCCTTCTTAGATTACTTAGATGATTTTATATTTTTAATCGAAGAGCCTTCCAGGATTGTTGAAAGAGAAGAAGAACTTGACCTTACCAATGGAGAAAAGTTTGCGATCTTAATTGAAAATGGTGAAGTCACAAAGACCCACGAAAAAACTTTTTACAACTACAAGGACATAGTTGAGGAGTTAAATGAAAAAACATTAATAACTTTTAACGCCCTCTTGAAGCCACCAAAGATGTTTAAGCCAAAGGACATTGTAAATATAAAGGTCAAGAGCGTAACCAACTATATGTCAAAGATAAAACTCTTCAAGGAAGACCTAGACTACTATGGGAAAAATAACTTCCAAGTCATCCTTCTTGGGGCAACAGAAAAAAGAGCCAAGAGACTTTTTGATAACCTTGTGGACTTGGGTTACTCACCTCAATTGGCAAAAAACACAAAGAATGAAAAAATTACTTCCAAGCTTGTTGTCACTACTGGTGCCTTAAATGATGGAATAGAATTTTCTGATTCCAAAACAGTTTTTATAAATTATTCAGAAATTTATGGGTCCTTCTCAAAGAAGAAAAAGAAAAAAACTCCTAAGAAGAAGTCACTAAACTTTGAGGATCTACAAATTGGTGACTACGTAGTTCACGAGGCCCACGGTGTTGGTAAATATGTAGGGACAAGAAGGCTTGAAGTATCAGGCATACAAAAGGACTACATCCTCATTGAGTACGGTGGAGAGGACAAGCTCTTCCTACCAATTGAGGCACTTGTTTCCATTTACAAGTACGTACAAGAGGGCAAGAGACCACCAAAGGTCAACAAGTTAAACTCTCTTGATTGGAAGAAGAAGAAGGCTCGTGCAAGACAGTCCATTGATGATATGGCTGAGGACTTAATAAAACTTTATGCAACTCGTGAGAAGACCAAGGGCTTTGCCTTTAGTGAGGACTCCCAGTACCAAAGGGACTTTGAAGATGCCTTCATCTATGAAGAGACTCCTGGTCAGTTGAAGTCTGCTGAAGAGATAAAAGAGGACATGGAGAAGCCTTCTCCTATGGATAGACTTCTATGTGCCGACGTTGGTTATGGAAAGACAGAGGTTGCCCTTCGTGCTGCCTTTAAGGCAATACTTGATGGAAAGCAAGTTGCAATTCTTGTGCCAACAACTATTTTGGCACAGCAACACTACAACACAATTAAGGAGAGGTTTAAAAACTTCCCTGTTGGAGTTGGACTTCTTTCAAGATTTAGGTCCAAGAAGGATCAGAAGATGGACCTTGAAGGTCTAAGGGATGGTAACATTGATATAATCGTAGGAACTCATAGGCTCCTTTCCAAGGATGTGAAGTTCAAGGACTTGGGACTTTTAATTATTGACGAAGAGCAAAGATTTGGTGTTCGTCACAAGGAAAAGTTGAGGATGCTAAAGGAAAATGTAGACACATTAACTCTAACAGCTACACCAATTCCAAGGACTCTCCAAATGTCTATGATTGGAATAAGGGATATGTCTGTTATAGAAGAGCCGCCTGAAGAGAGATTTCCAGTGGAAACTTACGTCCTAGAATATAACAATCTCATGGTGCGTGAGGCCATCCTAAAAGAAATTGAAAGAGGAGGACAAGTTTACTTCCTCTACAACAAGGTTTCAAATATGGAAAATAAACTTTTGGAACTTAGGAAGCTTGTGCCAGAGGCGACCTTCTCTATGGCAAATGGTCAGATGACTGAGAAGGCCCTTGAAGATACAATGATCGACTTCATAGAGGGTAATGTTGACGTATTAGTTTGCTCAACTATAATAGAAACGGGTATGGACGTTCCCAACGCAAACACGATGATAATAACAGACTCTAATAGACTAGGGCTTTCACAACTTTATCAACTTCGTGGAAGGATAGGAAGGTCATCGAGAATTGCCTACGCCTACTTCACCTACGACAGGACAACATCAATCTCTGAAGTGGCACAAAAAAGACTCCAAGCTATTAAAGAGTTCACTGAGTTTGGGTCAGGTCACAAGATTGCAGAAAGAGACCTTGAGATAAGAGGGTCAGGCTCCATACTTGGGTCAAGGCAGTCAGGTCACATAGAAAAAATTGGTTACGACCTCTATATGAAGTACCTAAAGGATGCTGTTATGAAGTTAAAGGGTCTTGATGTGGAAGAAGAAATTGAAACTACAATTGACCTCAAGCTTGATTCCTTTATACCAAAGGATTATATTGCAGATGACAGGACAAGGCTTGAGATTTATAAAAAGATTTCAGTTTTATCAACTGAAGAAGAGTACTCAGACCTTGTTGATGAATTAATAGACAGGTTCTCAGACTTTCCTGATGAAGTTTCAAACCTTATGGACATTGCCCTCTTAAAGAACAAGGCCCAAAAGGCAAAAGTTTCATCAATTGTTGAGAGAAGAGGAGAGTATAGGGTAAGAGTGGAAGGTGAAGTTCCACTTCCTACCATAATGGAAATAAACAACGAGTTCGAAAATGTTTCTTACTCCATGGGCAATGTTAATGAAATTGTATTGACTAAGCTTAAGTATCCTCTCGACGAGCTTAAAAAATTAGTTACAATTTTGTATTTACACAAAAAGGACACAAAAACTTCTAAAAAGTAGTGTATAATATAGATACTAAATGATAATAATTAAATAGAATAAGGAGAGAAAAATGTTTTTAAAAAAATTTAGTAAGATAGCAGTGACTATTGCACTAGCAGGTTCACTCGTAGCTTGTAGTGGTGCACATAAAGATGCAGCAGCTAAAGTTGGTGGAGTTGAAATCCCAATGGCAGATTTTTATAAGTCTTATGCAGCAAGGGTAAATCAACTTACTTCAATGTATGGTGAAGGTGTTCTTAAGAACAAGGAAGACGGTAAAAAGACAACAGAGGAACTTCTAAGAGAACAAGCAATCACTGACTTAACAACAACTGAAGCTCTTAAACAAGATGCAGAAAAATCAAAAATCACTGTTTCTGATGATGAAGTAAATAAAAGGCTTGACGAAATCAAGGCACAACTTGGTGGCGAAGAAGCCTTCAACAAGTTCCTAAAAGAAAATGGACTTCCAAAGGAATATGTTGCTGAAAATATGAAAAATCAAATGTTAGTTGGTAAATACACTCAAGAAAAATTAAAAGAACTTGAACCAACTGAAGAAGAAGTTAAGAAACAATACGAAGACAACAAGGATTCTTACTACAAGGCTAAGGCATCTCACATCCTAGTTGATGACTTAAAACAAGCTAATATTTTAAGAAAGAAGATCCTAAAGGGCGAAGACTTTGCTAAGCTTGCAAAGGAAAATTCTAAGGACACAGGAAGTGCACAAAACGGTGGATCACTTGGCGAATTCACAAGTGGACAAATGGTTGAAGCCTTTGACAAGGAAATTGCTAAGATGAAGGTTGGCGACATTTCTGAACCTATTAAGACACAATTTGGTTACCACATAATCAAGCTTGAAGATAAAAAGCCTTTAGAATTTGATGCAGTTAAGGACCAAATCAAGGCACAACTACAACAAGAAAAATTCAAAGATTACATTGACAAAGTTAAGAAACATGCTAAAATAAAAATCTATGTTAACACTTCTAAAGAAGTTCAACTTCCAGAAGAATACAAGAACTTTGGTAAGGTAGTAAAAGAAGACCAAGCAAAAGAAGCTAATGCAAAGTCTGAAGCAGCAAATAATAATGCAAAAAAAGAAAATGCAAAGGCTGAGAACAAGAAAGAAACTAAATAAGATTTAAATTAAAGCCTGTGAGTAAAGAGCAAAAGGATTAGAGTCCTCTCTTAGGTCACAGGTCTTTTATTTTTTATCTAATCAAGTCTTACTTTCCTTTAATAGTGAATTAAAAATCTAATTTTAGAAACAATAAAAATAAAATTCTGATATAATAAGAGAAATATGGATAATGAGGTGAAGTAATGAGTTTTTCATCAGAGATTAAAGATGAAGTCGCTAAGATAAAAGTAGATGACTACAAATTAATTTTATCTGAACTCGCAGGGATAACTCCCATGTGCGGGATTTTAAATTTTAAAAATAATAAAATTTCTATGGAATACATTACAGAAAATGCTCCTGTGGCAAGGAGAATTTTTACATTTTTACGAAGGTCCTTTGGTTTTAACGTTGAAGTTAAAAATGTTAGGTCCACTCAACTTAAAAAAAATGTATTTATTATCTATATATCGCAAGATGAGTCTTGCAGGTTACTTCTCGATGAGTTAAAATATATTAAGGGTGCAAGCGTATTTATGATAAACTATGCTCCCACTGATCTCATAAAAACAAGTAATGAGAAAAAGGCCTACATCCGTGGTGCCTTTATGGGTTCGGGATCAATTACTGATCCAAAAAAGGGATATCATTTGGAATTTGTTTCTGAAAACGAATCCAACGCATACTTTTTAAGAGATGCAATTAATGATTTTGGACTTAACTCAAAGGTGATTATGAGGAAGGAAAAATACATAATTTACATCAAGGACTCAGAACAAATTTCTGATTTCCTATCTCTTATAGGTGCCTATAATTCTGTTTTGAATTACGAAAATATTAGGGTTATAAAGGAAATGAGAAACAATGTAAATAGGATTGTAAATTGTGAGACTGCCAACTTAAATAAAACAGTTAAGTCATCTTATGACCAGGTAGAAGATATAAAGCTGATTGAGAAAGAATTGGGGATAGAAAACTTAGATGAAGATTTGAAAGTCATAGCCAAGATAAGACTTGAGAACAGGTCTATGAGTTTAAATGATATCGCGAACTCTCTTGAGCCAAAGCTTTCAAAGTCCACTGTTAATTATAGATTTAAAAAACTTAGGAGAATTGCTAACAAGTTGAGGGGTGTATAAAATGGTAAGTAAAAAAGTTGTACTTAATAATAGTGACGGGCTCCACGCTAGGGCAGCTGCACTGTTTGTAAGAGAGGCTAACAAGTTTGCTTCTGAAATAAATCTTGAAGCTCATAATGATAAGGTAAATGGCAAGTCCATTATTGGTATTATGTCTCTTGGTGCCTTCACAGGCGAAGAGATTATCATCGAAGCTGATGGAGTAGATGAAGAAGAAGCTGTAGAAAGATTAGCTTACTTAGTTGAAAAAGAATTTATAAATCTTTAATTTAATAAAAATAATTTGCTTGGAGTTTTGCTTTGTCAAAACTCTTTTTTCATGTCCTTTTATTTGTCTTTGGCCTTTGATAAAATATATTAAAGATTAGTAATGAAAATTTTTTATTTTTTTAAAGTTTATAAGCTTGTGAAAAAATTTTAAGAAGTCCTTAATGAGTGATAAAAAATTTTTTTTAAATCAAGTTGAAAGTTTTGAAAATTTTTATATCACTAATTAAAGATGAAATGATTTTAAAATAAAAAATTTGTGATTTATAGATTAAGGATGATCCTATGAATAAATTTGTTCACCTACATCTCCATAGTGAATACTCTCTCTTAGATGGTTCGACGAGAATAAGCCTCTTGCCTCAAAGGGTAAAGGACCTTGGCATGGATGCAGTTGCCCTAACTGACCATGGCAATATGTATGGGGCAATTGCCTTCTACAAGGCCTGCAAGGATGTTGGAGTAAAACCCATCCTAGGTTGTGAGGTCTACATCTCAGAGAAGGATATGACTGTAAAGGACAGGACCAACAAGAGGTACCACTTGATTCTCTTGGCAGAGAACAATGAAGGCTTCAAAAATATTATGAAGATAGTCTCCATAGGTTACGTTGATGGGTACTATTACAAGCCTCGTGTTGATAAGGAAGTCTTAAAAAAATATTCCAAGGGTATTATTGCAACTTCAGCTTGTCTTGGTGGCGAAGTTCAAAAATTTCTTTTAAATAGGGATAAGGAGGCTGCAAAAAAAGCTGCTCTTGAGTATAGAGACATCTTTGGAGAAGAAAACTTCTTCTTAGAACTTCAAGACCATGGCATGCCAGAGCAAGCCAGGGTTAATCGTGAGCTTGTCCTTCTATCTGAGGAGCTAGGGATTCCCCTAACTGCATCTAATGACGTCCACTATTTAATGAAGGAGGATGCAAAGAGTCACGATGTCCTACTTTGTATTCAAACAGGAAAGACTGTCAAGGACACAGACAGGATGAAGTTTCCATCAGATGAATTTTACCTAAAGTCTCCTGATGAAATGGCAGCTATCTTCCCAGAAAATCCTGAGGCCCTAGAGAACACTGTGAAGATTGCAGAAAGGTGCAAGGTTGAAATCACCTTCCACGATCTTCACTTGCCAGAGTTTACAGTGCCAGATGAATACACCCACGAGGAATACTTAAAGAAACTTGCCCTAGAAGGAATGCTTAAGAGATATGAAAATGTAACTGATGAAATTAAGGACAGGTTTGAGTTTGAATTCAACACCATAAAGAACATGGGCTATGTTGACTACTTTTTAATAGTTTGGGACTTTATAAGGTATGCAAGAAAGCATGAGATCCAAGTTGGACCTGGAAGGGGATCTGCTGCTGGTTCTATGGTTTCTTATTGCCTGGGAATAACTGACGTGGACCCTCTAGAGTTTGACCTACTATTTGAAAGGTTTTTAAATCCAGAGAGGGTTTCTATGCCCGATATTGATATAGACTTTTGCTATGAAAGACGTGAAGAGGTTATTGAATATGTAAACAGGAAGTACGGAGACTCTCACGTTGCCCAAATAGTTACCTTTGGAACCATGGCTGCCCGTAATGCCATAAGAGACGTGGGCCGTGCCCTTGATATGTCCTATGCCAAGGTGGACTACATTGCCAAGCAGGTACCCCAAGCCATTAACATGACCATAGAAAAGGCTCTAGAAGTTTCAGAAACCTTTAAGGAAATTTACGATGGAGAAGAGGATTCAAGACTTTTAATTGATATGGCTCTTAAACTTGAAGGACTCCCAAGACACACGTCAACTCACGCAGCTGGTGTTGTAATATCCAAGGACGAACTGACAGAATATGTTCCCCTAACTAGAAATGACAAGATTATTGCCACTCAGTTTAATATGATTGAGCTTGAAGAGTTGGGACTTTTGAAGATGGACTTCTTGGGTCTAAGGACTCTTACAGTTATAAGGGATGCAATTAATTTAATAAAAGAAAATCAGGGGAAGGTAATAAATTTTGACAACTTCAACTACAATGACCCAGAAGTTTTAAAGATGTTTGCAAAATCAGAAACCCTTGGGGTCTTTCAATTTGAATCCTCTGGTATGAGGGCCTTCTTAAAGGAACTAAGGCCAGATGAATTTTCTGACTTAGTTGCTGCCAATGCCCTTTTTAGACCTGGACCAATGAAGCAAATTCCAAAATTTGTGGGTTCTAAGCACGACAAGTCCACAATTTCTTACATCCATCCAAAGCTTGAGCCTATTTTGAAATCAACTTATGGTTGTATAGTCTACCAAGAACAGGTAATGCAAATTGTTCAACAAATTGGTGGCTACTCTCTTGGCAGAGCAGACATTGTTAGACGTGCCATCTCCAAGAAGAAGATGAAGGTCATGGAAGAAGAGAGGAAGAACTTCATCTATGGCAACAAGGAAGAGAGAGTTTGTGGTGCCATTGCCAATGGAGTCGACGAAAAGGCTGCCAACGAAATTTATGACTTGATAATAGACTTTGCCGACTATGCCTTTAACAAGTCTCACTCCGTTGCCTATTCTGTAGTTGCTTATAGGACAGCTTGGCTAAAGTATTATTATCCAAGGGAGTTTATGGCGGCACAAATTTCTACTTACACCAACGACATCAAGCAAGTCAGTCTTTATATTGAAGAGATAAAGAGACTGGGAATAGAAATCTTGCCACCAAATATTAATTATTCTTATAAGAACTTCACTGTTGAGGACAATAAAATTAGGTTTGGGCTAAAGGCTGTTAAAAATGTTGGGGACAACTTAATAGATGTAATTGTGAGAGCAAGGGCAAAGGGACCCTACAAGTCTCTAAAAGATTTTGTTGATAGGATCAATGCCCTTGACAAGTCTGTCCTTAACAAGAGGGCTGTGGAATCCCTAATAAGGTGTGGAGCCATGGACGACTTCAGGGGTAACAGGGCCCAATACCTTGCAATTTATGAAGGGATTTTATCCTCTTCATCAAATACTGCAAAAAATAATGTAATGGGTCAATTTTCACTTTTTGAAGAGACTGACCTCCAAGAGGACTTGCCAAGACTTCGTGACTTTCCACAAAAGGACAAGCTTGACATGGAGAAGGAAGTTATTGGTATGTACATCTCTGGTCATCCCCTTGATCCTTACAGGGAATTAATCGAGAAGAATTCATCTATAAACACAAATCAAATCTTTGAAAAGTATAGGGAAAATCTCTTGAGGGGGTCCAAGGTCAAGGTTGGAGGAATTTTAAAAGCCAAGAAGACCATGATAACAAAGACCAACAAGATGATGGCCTTTGCAGCCCTAGAAGACTTATTTGGAACAATTGAACTTGTAATCTTTCCAAATGTCTACTCACGCTACAAGGACTTGATTGAAGATGAGAATGTGGTTGTAGTTGAGGGTCACTTCCAAGAATCAGAAATTGAAGAGCCAAAGATTTTGGTGGATTCAGTATCAAGACTTAAGATGCCAACAAAAAATAAATTATATATTTCTGTTGACTCTATGAAAAATGAAAATGTAAATGAAATAAGAAGAATTTTAAAAGATTATGAGGGGTCCACTCCTGTGGTCTTCTTTGAAGAAGAAACGCGAAAGGCCTTTGGGACTGATCCAAACCTTTGGATTGATGACAAGTCCTTTGACGAAATTCAAAATAAATTGATAGCTTATACTAAGTCTAGAGACAAAATTATTTTAAAGTAGGTGGATATGAGAGTTGCAATTTTAACAAGTGGCGGAGATGCTCCAGGCATGAATGCCACAATAAGAGCTGTTACAAGAACCTGTATCTTTGAGGGTATAGAGGTTTATGGCATTAGTGGAGGCTACGAGGGCCTCATTGACGCAAAGTTTGAAAAATTAGTCCAGTCTTCTGTTGCTGACATTATCCAAAGAGGGGGAACAATTCTTTCCACTTCACGTTCTGAAAGGTTTATGACAGAAGAGGGACTTGAAAAGGCAATAAACTCCCTAAAAATTTTTGAAATTGATGCCCTAATAGTCCTTGGTGGCGACGGAAGTCTTAAGGGTGCCAATAAATTAAGGGAGAGGGGAGTAACTGTAATTGGTATTCCTTGTTCCATTGACAATGACCTTGCCTACACAGACTTCACAATAGGCTTTATGACTGCAGTGGAAACTGTCACTGAAGCCATAAGTCACATTAGGGACACAACAGAGGCACATGGACGTGCCAATGTTGTCGAAGTAATGGGTCGTGAGTGCGGCGACATTGCCCTTTACTCAGGAGTTTCTTCTGGAGCTGAATCAATTGTAGTTCCAGAGATTGAAACCAACATAAAGGAAATTGCCGAGAAGGCAATTATGGGTAAGAATCGTGGCAAGAGACACCATATAATTATTATGGCTGAGGGCTGCGGGTCTGCCTTTGACTTTGCAAAGGACTTCCAAGACTTAACTGGGATTGACACAAGAGTTACTGTTCTTGGTTACATCCAAAGGGGAGGAGCTCCTTCTATCTTTGATAGGATCCTCGCATCACAATTTGGTTATCTTGCAGTTAAGGAAGCCAAAGAAGGAAAGTCTAGAGTCCTTGGATTTAAAGAAGGCAGGGCAAGGGCAATGACCTTTGAAGAAATGTTTGAGGCTAAGAAAGTTTTTAGACAAGATCTTTTAGACATCCTAAAGACTGTTTCTATATAGAGGTGGAAAATGAAAAATACAAAAATTGTTGCCACTATTGGGCCGGCAAGTGAAAGTGAAGAAACTTTAAAAATCCTCTTCAACGAGGGAGTTAACGTTGCAAGACTTAACTTCTCACATGGAAGCCATGAAGAGCACAAGATAAAAATTGACAGAATTAAAAAACTCAGGAAGGAAATGGACCTTCCTCTTGGGATTATGCTTGACACCAAGGGGCCAGAAATTAGGTTAGGAGATGTTGATGGCGAAGTCACTTTAGAAATTGGAGATGAATTCGTCCTAACAACTGAGGAACTTATAGGCGGCAAGTCTATTGCCAGCATCTCCTATAAAGAACTTTACAAGGATGTAAAGGCTGGCGACAAGATTTTAATTGACGACGGACTTGTGGAACTTCTTGTAAAGGAGATTGAGGGAGAAAAAATTATTACAGAAGTGGAAAACTCTGGAGTGATTTCTTCTCACAAGGGAGTCAATGTGCCTGGAGTTGACATCAATCTTCCTGCCCTAACTGAAAGAGACATTGATGACATAAAGTTTGGAGTTAAAGAAGACGTAGACTTTATAGCAGCTTCCTTTATCAGGTCAAGGGATGATGTCCTTGCCATAAGGAAGGTCCTTGAAGAAGAAAGGGACTACACAACAAAAATTATTTCAAAGATTGAGTCCCAAAAGGCTGTGGAGTTAATTGATGAAATCATAGAAGTTTCAGATGGAATAATGGTTGCTAGGGGAGACCTTGGAGTGGAAATAGAAACCGAAGCTGTCCCTATAGTTCAAAAGGAAATTATAAAAAAATGTAACGTTGTAGGCAAGACAGTAATCACTGCAACACAAATGCTTGATTCAATGATAAGAAACCCAAGACCAACCCGTGCCGAAACTAATGACGTTGCCAATGCAGTCCTCGATGGGACAAGTGCAGTTATGCTTTCAGGGGAAACTGCCAGTGGCAAGTATCCTGTAGAGGCAGTGGAAACTATGAGAAAAATAATAGAATACACTGAGTCCACAGTTGACCATGACGAAATTTTGGAAAACAGGATCAAGGACGTGGAAAATTCTATGACCAACTCCATTGGAAGGTCTGCCTGCGTTATTGCAAGAGACCTCCACGCTAATGCCATCATCACTGCAACAACATCAGGTAACACATCAAAGGCTATTGCAAAATTTAGACCAGGGACTCCAATTATTGCATCAACTCCCTTTGAAAAAATTAAAAACCAACTTAGTTTGGTTTGGGGAGTGAGACCTGTTAAGGTTCTTAACTTTAAAGACACAGACAACCTAATTGATGCTTCTATGGAAATTGCTGTGAAGAAGGGATTTTTAAAATCTGGAGACTTAGTTGTCCTCACTGCAGGAGTGCCTACAGGAATTGCTGGCTCAACTAACCTCTTGAAGATTGAAAATGTTTCAGAGATCTTAGGCAGGGGAACACCTATAGGTAAGAAAAAGAAAAAGGCAAGGGCAGTTGTTGCCAATACCTTTGAAGAGTTAGAAGCGAACTTCGAGACTAAGGACATAATCATCTGCAATGGAACTGATGGCAGAATGATTCCTTATATGGAAAGGTCCTCTGGTTTTGTTACAGAAGAAGCAGGATTCACTTCCAATGGAGCTGTCTCTGCAATTGCTCTCAACAAGACAGCCATTGTTGGGGTAAGGGACATTACTAAGCTTATAAAAACTGGAGACATCATAACAATTGATGGAAGTGATGGAAGTATTAGGAGATAAATTTTTTGTGAACTTGGGATAAAAGACGAAGTTGTAAAAGTTTATGACTTTATGAAACTTATTTAAGTTGTGAAAAATAATGACTTGATGAAAATTTATGAATTTATAAATCACGATGACTTTGTAAAAATTATTTAAGTCATAAGCTACAATGACTTTGTAAAAAATTTGAAGTCATAAATTTATATGAGTTCACGGGAAAAATTGAATAAATTAATTTTTTTAGACAAAGAAAAGAGACCTCTTTTGATACCTTATCAAAGGGGTCTCATTTTTGTCTTATTAATTTTTTAATACTTTCTTCTCTCTCCTTGAGGTTGGAGTTAAAGTTTAAAAATTTGGTCTTAAACTTCTTTGATTCCTCTAGAACTTTTAAATTTGCAAGTCTTTCAGACTCGTTAAGGCCATCAAAGTAGTCACTTAAATTTTCATCTATGACCTCATAAATTTTGTCAAGTGCAAGAGAGCCGTCAACTAAATGATTTAGAGTCAAGGCTAAGTCTACTACAAATAAGATTCCAAAAAATATCACAAGTGAAGTAAGAAGCCTGTCACTTGATAGGGACAAGAAGAAGAGCAAAATTGGAGTGAGCTTCTTGACTATTAAAATATTTGCCAGACCAAAGATCAAAAGACCGTAGAGGCAAACTCTACTCTTGATTTGGAAGGGGTAGTTGGAGTAGTCCCACCAACGCTTATGGAAAAATTTTTCCAAGAGGTAGCCAATGATGTACTCAATGAGGCAGGACAAAAAGGCTGAGTAAATAAAAATTTCAAGGCTTGACTCAAAGTTTTTCAAAAATCCAAAGGAAAGGCTGGCTCCTAAACCATAGATGGGACAAATGGGTCCCAAGAGGAAGCCCCTGTTGTGAATTTTATCTAACTCAATGGCAGAGCAAGGGAAGGTCTCCCAAAACCAGCCAAGGAAGGAGTAGATAAAGAATATTAAGTAGAATTCTTGGTATCTCATGGTCTCACCAACCCAACTTTTACAGGTATGCCCCTAAGAGTTTCGGCAAGGGAGACGTACTTGTCAGAGTAAGTTACAATCCAAGACTCCAAGTACCTTGGTGGAAGGGGAGTCAAGGGGAACATATGCTTGATAATTATGTCTCTCTCAATCCTATTAAGATTTAGCTCGGACTTGGCATTGCGATAGGCCTTCATGGGATGGGTGAAGCCATGAATGCATCTTTCCCTTTTGCCGTCGTGCCAGTCATAGAGGAAGTAATCGTGGAGGAGTGCTCCCCTAATCATTGAGTCCATATCCACATTTAAGTTATATTTTTCTGCCACTTCAATAGATTTTTTTGCCACAGCAATTACGTGGGCATAGACAGTGGTGTCTCCATGTTGTATGAAGTTTTTTGTTTCTAGAAATCTCGTGTTCTCACTTAAGAACTTGATAATTTCTTCTAATTTTTTTATGTTTTCCATTTTTATCTCCTGGATTTATTTTAAACCAAAAAAGTAAAAAAACTTCAAAGTTTTCTTTAATTTTTTATTTAAAAAATTTTTTTATTAGTACATTAATATATCTTATAAAATTTTTCAAAAAAATAAAAGCCATACAAGTATGACTTTTATTTTCTACTAAAATTTTGTTTCCATGTAAATTCTATTTTTCCCTTCCGCCAAGACATCCTTAACTTCTTTTAACTTTTGTCCTTCCTTGTCAAAGATTAGGATTGATGTTATCTTGTCGATTTCTCTATCGAGGAGTCCATACCTCTTCTTGATTAAGTTAACTTCTTCCTTATCCTTTGTTGTGAACTCGTAGGATGTGTCCTCTTTTCTCTTTAGGATTGTTGGCTTTGTTGATGTTATGTTTAAAAAGTCTGCAAGGGATTCAGGACTTAGGGAACTTTTGATTTGATCAAGTGGTAGGTCTGTAATTTCTTCTTCGCTTAAAGTTATTTTTTTCATCGTGTCTTCAAACTTGACTTTTGTGTTTAAGTCATCTGATGTCCAAGGATTATTTTTTATGGAAGCGATAAGATCAGGATAATTGCCAGTGCTTGCAATTTTATTTTCAAATTCTAACTTTTCTTCCTTAACTTCCTCTTTAACATCTTGAACCTTTTCTTTTACTTCTTCTTTAATTTTATCAGCCTTGACGTCAGTTTCCTTTTTTATTTCGTTAGCCTTAACTTCAACTTCTTCTTTGACCTCTTTGGCTTCTTCTTTTACTTCTTTTTTTACATCTTCAACTTTAGTTTGAGTTTCAGCTTTTACTTCTTCAGTCTTAGCTTCAGCTTCTTCTTTTACATCTTGAGCCTTTTCCTTGACTTCTTCTGTAACTTTTTCAAATTTGACTTCAGCTTCTTCTTTAAAGTCTTTAACTTCTTCTTTTACATCTTCAAGCTTAGCTTCTGCTTTTGTTTCGAGTTTCTTAGCTTCGACTTCAGTTTTTTCTTCTACTTCTTCAGTCTTTTTCTTTATTTCATCAATAGCGGAGTTTGTATTTTTCTTTTGACGTCTCTTCTTGCCACGATCCTTTTTCCTTGATCTATCGTAGACTTCCTTTTCTTTTACTTCAGGGACCTTGTCACTAGAAGTTTCTTCAGATGAATTTGCCTCACTCATCTTATGTAGTTCTTCTTTTTTAAAATTACTCTTAGCCTTACTTGATGTGTCAATTGACTTTTGAGCCTTCTTTCTCTTTTTGACAATGGACTTTCTCCAAAAAATCAAGCAAACGATTACAATGACGGCAATTATATAGTTTGTGCCCTTCATATAAACACCTCCAATTTATTAATATTATACCACTTAATTATCAAACGACTACTTTAATTGTATAAAATTTTAATAAAATTACAAAAATAAACAAGACCCAATGACTCGAGCCTTGTTTATAAATTTTAAAATTTAATTTTCTATAGATTTAAGCTTTCTATGTTCAAGCTTTTCTCTCACTATGCCAACCACATCTCTCACTTCACGAACTCCTAACTTGTAGAGGCAGAAGACATAAAAGGTTCCTGCAATAGTAACTACTACCATCAAGAATCCCAACCTTAAAAGTGTTTGGACTCCGCCAGATGTTAGTGACATTATGAGTTTTTCATAAGGGAAGTAAGCTAAAGTTATTGCTCCCATTACAAGGGATGCCATTACAGTCTTTATAAGAGCCTTGATGTAGGATCTTATTCCAAGATTTCCAATTCTTTTCTTCAAAAGTATAAAGGAAATGAAAACTGCAATTGTTGTGGCAATAGAAACTGATGCTGCCAGTCCATTTGTACCAAAGTGTCTTGCTACTAAGAGGTTTAGACCAACGTTAATAATTACGTTAGTTACACCAACATAGAAGGGTGTCTTTGTGTCCCCAATAGAATAGTAAATCCTATTTAAGACGTTGATAACAGAAATTGAAATAAGTGATAGTGAGTAACATCTTAGAGTTGATGTTGCTGCCACACCATCAGCCGCAGTAAAGGAACCACGCACAAAGGCAATTTCTATTATAGGTCTTGCCAAGATAATTAGGCCAACTGTTGCAGGAACAGTTATAAATAAAACAGTCTTAACTGATGCATTCATAACTTTTTTACCACGCTTCATATCGCCAGATCCCAAAGTCCTTGTTAGGATAGGGAAGACTATGGCAGTGATGGCTGTGATAAAAATTCCAATTATCATGGTATTCATCTTGTTTGAATAATATAAAATTGATGCTGCACCTTGTCCCATACCTGATGCAAGGTTTCTATTAACAATTGTGTTAATGTCATTTACTGATACAGAAACAAAAACTGGAAGGGCAAGGACAATTGCCTCCCTAACATACTTGTCTTGAAAGTCTGCAAGAAGCTTTGGTCTGTAACCAATTTTTATCGCATTAGGTAGTAGGAATAAAAATTGTGCCAAGATACCTAATACTGATGCAATTGTAAGTCCTATTATCCCAACGTGGTGGGAGAAGAGGGCTAAATAAACTATATAGGTTAAGTTAAGTGGTATTGCAATGGCACCAGTTGCTGCGAACTTGCCACCGTGTTGGAGGTAGCCTTCCATTACACCAACCCAAGATGAAAATAAAACTACGGGCATTCCAACTTGTATTAACTTAACAACAATTGCATAGGTTTCTGGATCAGCTTGGGATGCAGATAAAAGTGCAATTTGATTTGGGAATAAAATTCCAAGAATAATTAGGACAAGGGACACAAGGGAAGTAACCATAAAAAGGTTGTTAGTAAAATAATTTTTCCTACTTGGTCCATGGTCGCTCTCTGCCTTTTGGGCAGAAGGTATATAAGTTGTTGCTATTGCTTGAGTGACAAAGCTTGCTATCATTGCTGTGGCTGCTTGAGCAAGAGAAAAGGCATCCATTTCCGTGCCTGCACCAAAGACATAAGCTGTAAGTGACTCCCTAAAAAATCCAAAGACCTTACCCACAAGAAGGAAGCCAGTAATGGCAAGGGTGGACTTTGCAATTCGTGAGCCTGCGCTACTTTTATTTTCCAATTTAAAATCTCCTTTGTAAGTCTTATCAAATTATAAGTTGTTTGAATTTTTATGTCAAGTGAGGTTATTTTCTAGACTTTTAAAGGATTTTATTTTTGTGTTATCATATAATTAGATAGTTTAAAAAATAAATTTTATATAGAAGGAGGAGAAATGAAAAATAAAAATTTAATAAAAAAAGTTGCACCCTACTTCTACAAGTACAGGTTAACACTTTTTCTCGATTTATTTTGTGCAGGTCTAACAACTGCCAGCGAAATGATTCTTCCACTTATCTTAAGGGCTCTTACTAACAAGGGGATGAAGGACCTTGCTTCTATTAGCTTCGACTTCATCACGAAGCTTGCCCTTATATATTTAGGAGTTAAGACAGTGGAAGTTGTTGCTCAATACTTTATGACATCCATTGGTCACATCATGGGTGCCAAGATCGAAACAGATATGAGAAGAGACCTCTACTCTCATCTTCAAACTCTCTCAGACACCTTTTACAATGAGACCAAGGTGGGAGTCATTATGTCAAGGATCACCAACGACCTTTTTGACATAACAGAGTTCGCCCACCACTGCCCAGAAGAATATTTTATTGGAGTCATAAAAATAATTGTCTCCCTACTTATCCTCTTACACTTCAACGTAAAGATGACTCTTTTGATTTATCTAATGATTCCACTTATGATTTACTTCTCCGGTCACTTTAGGAACAAGATGCGAAGGGCACAGAAGGACCAAAGAGTTCACGTTGGTCATTTGAACTCAGCTATTGAAGACTCCCTTCTTGGCATAAGGGTGGTCAAGTCCTTTGCCAAGGAAGACCTTGAAAGGGAAAAGTTCACTTATGAGAACAACAAGTTCTTGGGCATAAAGAAGAGATACTACAAGTCCATGGCTGGCTTCAACACAATTAACAGAATTTTTGACGGTCTAATGTATCTCATCTTAATTGTATCTGGTGGCTACTTCCTTATGAAGAGAGAAATTGGTCCAGAAGACTTGATACTTTATGTAATGTATGTTCAATCACTTCTTGCAACTGTTAGAAGAATTATTGAATTTACAGAACAATTCCAAAAGGGGATGACAGGCATTGAAAGATTTTCAGAAATAATGTCTATTGAGTCTGACATCAAGGACAAGAAAGACGCTATAAAAATTAAAAGCCTTAGAGGTGAAATCACTTTTGACCACGTAGACTTTTCTTATGGACAAGATGAAGAAAAAGTCCTAGATGATTTTTCAATTCACATTAGTCCGGGACAAAAGCTTGCCATAGTTGGTCCAAGTGGGGCAGGCAAGACTACAGTTTGCAATTTAATTCCAAGATTTTACGACGTAGACAAGGGAGCAGTGAAGGTGGACGGTCTTGACGTAAGGGATGTGGAGATAAAATCTCTCAGAGAGAACATTGGAATAGTTCAACAAGACGTATATTTATTCTCTGGCTCAGTTAGAGATAACATTGCCTACGGTAAGGAGGGAGCAAGTGATGATGAAGTCATAAAAGCTGCCAAGCTTGCAGGAGCCTACGATTTTATAAGAAATCTCCCAGATGGATTTGATACCTATGTGGGAGAACGTGGAGTGAAACTATCTGGAGGACAAAAGCAAAGAATTTCTATTGCTAGAGTTTTCTTAAAGAATCCGCCGATTTTAATCTTAGACGAAGCCACTTCAGCCCTAGATAACAAGTCAGAAGTTGTTGTTCAAGACTCTATCGAAAAATTATCCAAGGGAAGGACTACACTTACAATTGCTCACAGGCTAACAACAGTACAAAACGCAGACCTAATTCTAGTGATGACTAAGGATGGAATTGTTGAGAGAGGGACTCACAAGGAACTAATGGAAGCAAAGTCCTACTACTACAAGCTTTACACCAAGGGCGGTAGGTTAGAATAAATTTTCAGGGTAAGACTTTACTAAGATATATAAAAAACTTGCGAGGTGAATTATGAAAGATTATATAGAAATAATTAAGAAGAGAAGATCCTACTACAACTTGTCAGAAGATGTTGACCTTACAAATGAAGAAATAAAATATCTTGTTGAAGATGTAATGAATGCTACACCATCACATATGAATGCAGAGACAAGTAGGATTGTATTACTCTTTGATGACAAGTCCAAGGACTTTTGGACAAGAGTAAATGAAACTTTTGACAAGTCTATTAATAAAGAGAAGTTTCATGGCTTTTATCATGCCAAGGGAACAGCCCTCTTCTTTATAGATATGAATGAAATTTGGGATCAAGAGATAAATATGTCATCATACAGAGATTATTTTGAAACTTGGGGACATCATTCAGCTGCCATGCTTCAACTAAATCTTTGGCAAGCATTAAGAGATGAAGAAATTGGTGCCAGCATCCAACACTACAACCCAGTGATTGATGAATGGGTTAAGGAAGTCTATGACCTTCCAGAACATTGGGAGCTTGTAGCACAAATGCCTTTTGGAAAAATTGAAGAAGAGCCAGAAGCAAAAGATAAAAAAGCAAGTGAAGAAAAATTATTAGTCATTGAATAAGACCTAGGTCCATGTGGCCTAGTTTTTTATTTGCCTTTATTCCTTGTAATAAGGAAAACTTATGCTTATAATTAACTTATCAGGGGAGCGCATGCTGAGAATAGGTTTATCCTTAAACCCTATGGACCGGGACAGGTAATGCTGTCTAGGGAAGGCTGCCTCTATTTCTAGAGGCTTTTTTTATTGGAAATTTTTATAAGGAGGTTAAGATGAAAATATCAGTAGCGATACAGATCCTACCTACTACTAAAGAAGGAACTACAGAGTCAGTAGTCAAAGTAGTGGATAGGGTTATAGAATATATTCAAAGCGAAGAAGTTAACTATGTAGTCACTCCCTTTGAAACAGTTATAGAGTTAGACGACTTTGACAAGGCCTTTGAGATCTTAAAGAACTGTGTAAAGTTAGCGGGAGAAATTTCAGAACAAGTGGCTTGTTACTCCAAGACCTTCTATTCTGAGAAAGGAATTTTAACAATTGAAGAAAAAACAGGTAAGTATCAAGGATAATATCTCAGCAGCTTCTTTGATAGTAATTATTTTAGTCCTTTGGCACTTTGCAACAACTTATGGTGGTATATCAGCCTTTATGCTTCCAAAACCACTTGATGTAGTAAAGGCCTTTGTAAATGACTTTCCAACAATTTCATCCCACATGGGGACAACCTTGACAGAAGCCTTTTTAGGTTTATCTGTTGGTGTTACTTTAGGATTTCTTGTGGCACTACTAATGGATTTATCAGACACACTTTATTCAGCATTTTATCCAATCCTAGTAATTAGTCAGACTGTTCCAACAGTTGCCATTGCACCCCTACTTGTCCTTTGGATGGGTTATGGTGTTATGCCAAAGATTGCCCTAATTGTAATTGGAACTTTCTTTCCAATTGCAGTATCCCTTCTCGAAGCCTTTAAGCAAGTTGATCCAGACAAGACAAAATTATTAAAGGCCATGGGAGCTGGCAAGTATGAAATTTATAAGTACATTAAGTTTCCAGAAAGTCTTACAAACTTTTTTGCTGCCTTTAAGATTGCTGTTTCCTATTCAGTTGTAGGAGCAGTTATTGCCGAATGGTTAGGTGGCTACAAGGGACTTGGAGTTTATATGATAAGAGTTCAAAAAAATTACTCTTTTGACAAGATGTTTGCAGTTATATTTTTAATTTCGGCGATTTCACTTTTCTTGATGAAGTTAGTTAGCTTTATACAAAGAAGGGTAATGCCGTGGACGGAGGCAAAATGAAAAATTTAAGAAAACTATTAATTTTAATCCTTGTTGGACTTTTTCTAACAGGATGTGGCAAGAAAGAAGAAAAAAAATCAGAAGAAGCTAAGAAGCTTCCAAAGGAAAAGGTAAGTTTCCTACTTGATTGGGAACCTAACGTAAACCACGCAGGTCTTTATGTTGCTATGGACAAAGGCTTCTTTGAAGAAGAAGGCATTGAAGTAGAAGTAAACCAACCACCAGCTAATGGTGCTGAAGCTCTAGTTGCATCAGGTAAAGCTGACTTTGGAGTATCTTACCAAGATACAATTGCACCAGCCTTTGCTAGTGATGACCCACTTCCAGTAACAGCTGTGGCAGCTATTATTAACCACAACACTTCAGGAATTATTTCTCTAAAGGATAAGGGAATTGAAAGACCAAAGGACATGGAAGGACACAACTATGCAACTTGGGGACTTCCAATTGAGCAAGCAATCCTAAGACAAGTAATAACAGACGATGGTGGAGACTTCTCTAAGGTTCAACTTCTTCCAGAAAATGTTGTAAATGCAGTTCAAGCAATTAGTGGAAAGATAGATACAGTTTGGGTATTCTACCAAGTTGACGGAGTTCTTGCAGCAAAGGAAAATGTGCCAATTAACTACTTCGCATTTAGAGATATTAGTCCAGTTTTTGATTACTACACACCAATCCTTATTGCAAACAACGACTTCTTAAAGAACAAGGAAGATGTGGCAAAGAGATTTATGCGTGCCTTCGTAAAGGGCTATGAATATGCAGCAAAAAATCCAAAGGAAGCAGCAGATATCTTAGTTAAGATAAATCCAGAACTTGACAAGGACCTTGTAGAAAAGGGAATGGAATATCTTGCTGACAAGTATCAAGATGACGCAAAATACTTTGGACAAATTAATCCAGATAGATGGAACAATTTCTACCAATGGTTATGGAAAAATAAATTAATCGACAAAGAAATTCCAAAGAACTTTGGATTCACTGACGATTTTGTAAATCCAGAAAAATTAAAATGAGTGAAAAAATAGAAATTTTAAGAGTAGACAATGTTTATAAGTCCTTTAATGACAGGTTAGTCTTAAAGGACATAAACATAAAATTAAATAAGGGAGAATTAGTTTCTCTCGTGGGAGTTTCTGGCAGTGGTAAGACAACACTCTTTAATATTATTGCAGGACTCTTAGGGCCAGATGAAGGAAAAGTTTATCTAAAGGGCGAAGACGTCACAGGTAAGGCAGGCAATATTTCCTATATGCTTCAAAAGGATATGCTCCTACCCTATATGACAATCATCGACAATGTTTCTCTGCCCCTAGTACTTCGTGGCAAAAAGAAAAAAGAAGCCAGGGAAGAAGTGCGAGGACTCTTTGGTGACTTTGGACTGGAAGGCTGCCAAGAAAAATTTCCTTCACAACTTTCTGGTGGTATGGCACAACGTGCAGCCCTTCTTAGGACCTATGTCTTTTCCAATGAAGTTGCCCTTCTCGATGAACCCTTTTCTGCCCTTGATGCAATAACAAAGGCATCAATCCACAAGTGGTACAAGAATATAATTAGTGAAATTGGAATTTCAACAATTTTTATAACCCACGACATAGAAGAGGCAGTTAAGTTGTCAGACAGAATTTATATCATGGGGAAAAATCCAGGAACAATCATAGAAGAAATACAAATCAAAGAAGAATTTGATGAAAACTTTTTTGAAGATAAAAAATTTATAGAGTACAAAAAACACATTATAGAAAAACTTGACAAACTTATATGAGAAGAGGCTTCGGCCTCTTCTTTTTTAGCCATTAACACTTTTAAAATTATTACAATTTTAGGTAAGAAAAGGTTTGCTTTTTTCTTAGCACAGGAATATAATTTAAGCATATTATTGCAATGATTTATAAAACAGAAGGAGGAAACAAATGCAATATTTTGTAGATTTAAACAGTGACATTGGTGAATCATTTGGTGCCTATAAGATGGGTATGGACCAAGAAATTGTAAAATATGTTACTAGTATTAACTGTGCATGTGGTTACCACGCTGGCGACCCACTTATTATGGATGCTACTTGTAAGGCGGCAGCTGATAATGGAGTAGAAATTGGAGCACACCCAGGCTATCCAGACCTAATGGGATTTGGCAGAAGAAAACTAGCAGTGACTCCAGAAGAAGCGAGAGCCTATATGCTTTATCAAGTTGGAGCACTTTCAGCTTTCGCAAAGGCTAACGGCAAAAAACTTCAACATATGAAACTACACGGTGCATTTTATAACACAGCTTGTAATGATGAAAAACTTGCAAATGCAGTTTTAGATGCAGTTGAAGAATTTGACAAAGATTTAATTCTAATGGTTCTTAGTGGCTCATACATAGCTAGAGAAGGTAAGAGAAGAGGACTTAGAGTTGCACAAGAAGTTTTCGCTGATAGAGGATACAACGAAGATGGAACTCTAGTTAATAGATCTCTACCAGGAGCCTTCGTAAAGGATCCAAAGGAAGCAATACCAAGAGTTGTTAAGATGATCAAAGACAACAAGGTAGTAACTGCTAATGGTAAAGAAATTGATATAGTAGCAGATTCAATTTGCGTTCATGGAGATAATCCAGAAGCTCTTGAATTCGTAAAGAATATTCGTGAAGGACTTAAGGCTGAAGGTATTGAAATAAAACCTTTAATTAGTTTTTTATAATTTAGGAGGAAGAAATGAGTAACAATAAAAATAATTTGTCTGTCCTTTTAGGGGCAGCCTTCCTAATGGCAACATCTGCCATAGGACCTGGATTTATGACACAAACTGCAACATTTACTACAAAAATTGGAGCAGACTTCGCAGCAGTAATTTTAATTTCAATTATATTTTCTTACATTGCACAACTTAATGTTTGGAGAGTTATTGCAGTTTCTAAGATGAGAGGTCAAGACATTGCTAACAATGTACTACCTGGTCTTGGATATGTAATTGCCTTCTTAGTAGCTCTTGGCGGCTTGGCATTTAACATTGGTAACGTTGGTGGAGCAGGACTTGGACTTAACGTTATCTTTGGTGTAGACGTAAAAATTGGTGCAGCTATTGGTGGAGTTATTGGTATTATCCTTTTCTCATCAAAGTCAGCATCTTCTATCATGGATAGAGTAACTCAAGTGCTTGGTGCACTTATGATTATCCTAATTGCCTTTGTAGCAATTAAGACACAACCACCTGTAGGTGAAGCTCTAAAATCATCTGTTAGCCCATCTGGTGGATTTAACAACATTATTTCTCCAACACTTACACTTATTGGTGGTACTGTTGGTGGTTACATTATTTTCTCAGGTGGTCACAGACTTATTGACGCAGGTATCACTGGAGAAGAAAATCTAAACCAAGTAACTAAATCCGCTTCTCTAGGTATCGGCGTAGCTTTCGTAGTAAGAGTCTTATTATTCCTTGCAATCCTAGGTGTAACAAAGATGGCTGGAGCACAAATTGATCCTGATAATATTGCAGCATCTTCTTTCTTAGCAGCTTCAGGTGTTGTTGGTTATAAGATTTTTGGTTTTGTATTTGCAGCAGCAGCCTTCACTTCTGTAGTAGGTGCAGCATATACTTCTGTATCTTTCCTAAAGACTTTATTCAAATTCGTAGCTGATCACGAAAATATGGTTACAATTGCCTTTATCGTAATCTCTACAATTATGTTTATCTTTATTGGACAACCACAAACTCTACTAGTAGTAGTTGGTACACTTAACGGATTTATCCTTCCAATTACACTTGCAGTAATCCTACTTGCATCTAAGAACAAGAAAATCGTTGGCGACTATGTTCACTCTAACGCTCTTTTCATCTTAGGCTGGATAGTAGTAGCAGTAACTGCTTTTATGGGAGCACAAACTGTAATCGCAAACCTTGGAAAATTATTTGGTTAATAAGAGATATTTTGACATAAGTATAGGAGCAAAAAATGTATGATAAAATAAAATTTCTAACTGCTGGTGACTCTGCCATAGTTATGGAATTTGGCGACACTATTGAAAAAGAAATAAACGCCAGAATTGCCGCAGTTGTAGAAAGTTTAAAAAAGAAAAATATTGATGGTATCTTGGACATTTTGCCAACTTACAGGTCTGTTTTAATTAATTATGACCCAGTAAAGATTTCCTATGGCGAAATGGTGGATACCTTAAAGGGACTTAGCAAGACTGACTCAGGGGAACAAAGTGACGAAGTTAGACTTATTGAAATCCCAACACTTTATGGCGGTGAATATGGTCCAGACATTGACTTTGTAGCTGAAAACGCAAAATTATCTAAAGAAGAAGTTATAAAGATTCACTCTGGAACAGATTATTTAGTTTATATGATGGGCTTTATGCCAGGCTTTACTTATCTTGGTGGACTTGATGAGAGAATTGCAACTCCAAGATTAAAGAGCCCAAGATTAAAAATAGAACCAGGTTCAGTTGGTATAGCAGCTAATCAAACTGGTATGTACCCACTTGAATCACCTGGAGGATGGCAACTAATAGGAAGAACTCCACTAAAGCTTTTTGATGACACTAAAGAACCACCTGTATTCATCCAAGCTGGTGACTACATTAGGTATATCTCAATAGATCAAAAAGAATATGACAGGATCAAAGATGAAGTGGAAAAAGATACCTACAAGGTTTCAATTAAGAAGGTAAAGAGGGGTGATCTTCATGAGTAGTATTGATGTAATTAACGGTGGGATTCTCACAACAATTCAAGATTCTGGTAGATATGGCTATCAAGAACTAGGTATACCTACATCAGGTGTCATGGATGATTACAACTACAGACTTGCTAATATCTTAGTTGGAAATAAGCTTGATGAAGCTGTCCTTGAAATGACTTATTTCGGGCCTACTCTTAAGTTTAACGAAGATCTTACACTTGCAATAACAGGTTCAGATATGAATCCAAAAATAAATGGTCAGCCTGCACCAATGTTTGAAACTATTAAGCTTAAGGCTGAAGACACTTTACAATTTGGCAAGGTTAATGAAGGTGTTAGAGGATACCTTGCCTTTGGTGGTTCTATAGATGTACCAGTGGTCAATGGTTCAAAGTCAACTCACATCAAGACAAAAATGGGTGGAATTGACGGAAGAGCCTTAAAGCCAAAGGACACTTTGAATATTATAAAATCTAAGGATAAGACAATGAGAAGGATACCTGAAGAGTACCTCCCTAAGTTTAACCACTGCAACCTTCTAAGAGTTGTTCTTGGACCTCAAGATGATTACTTCACTGAAAAGGGAATCCACGACCTATTTAGGTCAGGTGGTTACCAAGTGACTAAAGACTTTGACAGGATGGGAATTAGACTAAAGGGAACTTCAATTGAACACAAGGAAACTGCAGATATTATTTCTGACGGAACAACTTTTGGTTCAATCCAAGTACCTGCAAATGGTCAACCAATTATCCTAGTTGCAGATAGACAAACTACTGGTGGCTATACAAAGATTGGTAACGTAATAACACCAGACCTCTATAAGCTTGCTCAAATGTCCTTCTTAGATAAAGTTTTATTCCAAAAAGTTACTATCGAAGAAGCACAAAAGGCAACTCTTGACTACAAGAATAAGTTTGAAACAATTAAGAAGGAGTCTGTAATATGAAGCTAAGTGAACTTGGTAAATTACACCCAAGAGAAGTAAGAGAACTTATTAGAAAGGGAGAAGTTGATCTTCCAACTTCAGGCATGAGTGAAGGCTACCTACAAGCTAACCTTGCAATCCTTCCAAAGAAATATGCCTACGATTTTTTATTATTTGCTCAAAGAAATCCAAAGCCTTGTCCAATACTTGAAGTTCTAGACGAAGGAAGCCCTCTTACAAAGATAATGGCTGATGGTGCAGACATAAGGACAGATGTGCCAAGGTATAGGATATATAAAAATGGTGAATTTGTTGAAGAAGTTAAGGACCTTAAAGACGTTTGGCAAGATGACTTTGTTACTTTCGTTATTGGTTGTTCCTTCTCCTTTGAAAAAGCAATGTTAGAAGCTGACATACCAGTAAGACACATTGAAGATGAGCACAACGTTCCAATGTATATAACAAACCTTGCAACAGAACCAGCTGGCATCTTCCATGGAAACACAGTTGTATCTATGAGACCAGTTCCTTATAAGGATGTTGTAAAAGCAACAACTGTTACTGCAAGATTTCCAGCAACTCACGGAGCACCAGTTCATATTGGTGACCCATCTGTAATTGGAATCAAGGATATTGATAAGCCAGACTTCGGTGAAAGAAGTGAAATAAAAGAAGGGGAAGTGCCAGTATTCTGGGCTTGTGGAGTAACACCTCAAGCAGTTGCTATGGCATCTAAACCTGAAATTATGATTACTCACGCTCCAGGTTACATGCTTATCTTAGATAAAAAAGACGCTTACGTTTCAGTATTTTAAATAAAATTAATTTATCTGCCAGGGAAACTTGGCAGTTTTATTATGCTTTAAAATTGAAAATTTGATATTTGTTGATTAGCTAGAGGTGGGGGTAGTATAATTAGATAAAGTAATAAAGTTTAAAGGAGATGTATTTATGAAGAGAGTTTACAAAATTTTACTTAGCTTTGTGACCTTGATGTTTTTCGTTACTGCTTGTGGCAATAAATCTCTTTACTCTATGAAGACTGACCTATCTAATGAAAGGGGTTTAGAAAAATTAGTTGCAAGCATTGACTGGGGACCTTATAAGCTTGAAGATGTAAAGATAAAAGATAAGGCTTTGGAAATTAAATTAAGTGGCAAAGCAAAAGCAAGCAAAGATGAGTCCTCCAAGACAGGATTTATAAATGGAGTGGTCTTACTTGTCTTAACTGATGCAGAAGAAGTTTGGTATTCAGGAGAAGACCTATATTTTACTTCAATTGATAAGGACCTTGCCAATGAAATTTTAAAAACAAAGTATGGGAAAGAAGTTAATGATTATAAGAAGAGCCAAGAGGACTTTGACAACTTAGTTAAAAGTTTAGAAAATGAAAAGTTTGAAGCTGGTGCTGCTAAATTTGAAATGATGGAGTAAGACCTAGTCAGAAAAAATTTAATTTCATCCTCAACTTGTGTTATTATAATTTGTAGTTTATAAGTTGAGGATGATTTAATTGGAAAATATTTATATACTTATAATTTTAAACCTAATGAATTTTATTCTTTACGGCTTGGATAAGTTTAAGGCCAAGCACAAGATGTGGAGGATAAGCGAGAAGACTCTCTTAATCTTTTCTCTTGTGGCAGGTCTTGGTGGTCTTGCAGGAATGGAATTTTTCCGTCACAAGACTCGCGAGAAGAAGTTTTATCTCGCAAACTTTATCGGAATACTTACAACAATTTACGTGACATTAAAATAAGGATGCCTAGTTCAGTGTGGGCATCCTTTTTGCTTGCAATACTTTATTAAGTCATAGGTCAAGAGAAAAAATTTAAAATCAACTAATAAATAAAAAATGAAAATTTAAAATCAACTAAGAAGTCAAAAATAAAAACCTAAGTAGTTTATAAAATTAAAAAATTAATAGGACTCAATCTCACCTAAGATATCACGACCTTCTAACATCTTGAGAATATTTTTTATATCCAAGATTATTACTCTTTCCTTCTTTAACTTTTCCTTGGTTTCCTTCTTCAAGAAAGAGGTATTGACAAAGAGGACTGGGATTATACTTTCGTAAAGACCTGAGAACTTGTCCAAGAGCTTTTGTACTTCCCTTTCTGATAAGACTTCTGTGTCCTTGTACTTTTTAATTTCTAGGGCGTACCTCTTAGACCCTTTCTTAACATAAAAGTCAAAGGAGGTGTCCCTGTCCTCGTTATTAAATCTTTCTAGCCTGTAGCCAGTTCTTTGAAGGGCAATTTGTGCAAGACCTTCTGCTGTTACTTCTTCATCAAGACTTGATAGACCACTTAAGAGGTTCTTGGGAAAGATTTTAAAAATTCCTGTGCAGATTTCTTGCCCACCAGGACCAAACTTGTAGTCGAAACCCACAAGCATATCCTCAACAAGGTTAAAGTTGCCATGGGCAAGGGAGTTTCTTATGTGCCTTAAGAGGCAGTCGGTTTTTGATTCTCCCTCTGACTTTGTCAAAATAATTTTTTGAGAGTGGGGGCAAATTCTCTTGTCGTAAAATTTTACAATGTCTGGGTCTATATAGTTGAGAAATGCCACGTCCTTATTTGCTAAATTCATGTAATTTTTTATTATACCAAAGACAAAATTTTCAAAGTTAAGAGATGATGTGAGTTCATTTTCTTGGGACTGAGCAGAATTAATATTTGGAACATACCAAAGGAGGTACTCCAGGGTCTTAGTCATATCTTCACTTAACTTTAGGGGCTTGTCCTCATGCTTTATGGAATAAGCAACCTTCTCCTCGCAAGTTTCAAATTCAAAACCAAACTTTTTTAAATTGACAGGCATTCTCCCACCTCTTTCTCAAACTTATAAGGAAAGTATAACATAGTTTCAAAGCTTTATTATTTATAATATTATTGACAAGTAAATAAAAATTTTATTAAATGTTTAGTAATGAATAATTATCTTGGAGGTAAAAATGGAAAACTTTAAAGACTCAGAAAGAAAAAAGAAATTCGTTCCCTCTATTGAAACAGAACTACGAAGAAGACAGGTATCAGTACCCGAAGTAACATATAGGGCAAGTGGTATTAACTTTATGGGTAAGAGAATAAAATCTCTAATCTTCACTAACGATATACCAATAATTGTAAATAACAATGCTCAGGCAATTATGTCTGTTTATCCCTTTACACCCCAATTAAAAATTGTATCTGCTATAATGGAAGTTGCGTCAGTGCCAGTTTTTGTTGGAATAGGTGGAGGAACAACTTCAGGACTTAGGACTGTAAACATTGGACTTCAAGCCGAGCTCTTGGGTGCCAGTGGCGTTGTAGTAAATGCCCCTATGACTAATGAAAATATCAGAATGATATCCGAGGCACTTGACATAGCAGTAATAGCTACAGTTATATCAAAGTACGACGACATAGAAGGAAAAGTTGAAGCTGGTGCAAGAGTTTTAAATATTGCAGGTGGCAAAAAGACCGCAGAACTAGTAAGATATACAAGAAAGCTACTTGGAGAAGAGTTTCCAATTATAGCAACAGGTGGTCATACTGATGAGCATATACTTGAGACAATAGAAGCAGGAGCCAATGCAATCACCTATACGCCAGTATCAAGCTCTGATATTTTTTCTGAAGTAATGGATATCTACAGAGAAAATAAGAGAGAAGAAGAGAATAAATAGTAAAGGAGAAGAAATGGAATTTGGATTTTTATCGATAATTCCTCCAATAGTTGCCATAGCCTTGGCACTTATAACCAAGGAAGTAATAACTTCACTTTTAATTGGTATTATAGCTGGAGGACTTATCTTTTCAGGTGGAAATATTATTGCCGCCTTAGAAACAGTTTTTACACTAATGGGGACCAAGCTAGGGGACAATGCCCTTATGCTAGTCTTCTTAGCAATGCTAGGATCCCTAGTAATGGTTATGAATATGGCAGGAGGATCCTTTGCCTATGGTAAGTGGGCAAGCAAGAAAATCAAGAGTAAGAAGATGGCAAAACTAGCCTCAGCCTTCTTGGGGATAATAATTTTTATTGACGACTACTTCAACTGCTTGACAGTAGGAGCAGTAATGAAACCAATTACTGACGAGAACAAGGTATCAAGGGCAAAACTTGCCCACATAATAGACTCATGTGCAGCGCCAGTTTGTATCTTGGCACCAGTTTCATCATGGGCGGCATCAGTTGTTGCAGTTATAGGTGACACAGGAGTTGCAAACCCAATGAGGGTCTTCTTATCAACAATACCAATGAACGCCTATCCTCTTTTGACCCTTATTTTAATTTTATATTTTTCTACAACTGATATAGAAATGGGAGTTATGGAAAAGTATGAACTAAATGACACATCAAGAATAATTGAAAAAGAAGATCTTGGTTATGAATATTCAAAAAATGGCAGGGTCTTTGACCTTGTAATACCAATTGTAGTTTTGATCTTTGTAACAGTAATGATGATGCTTAAAACAGGTGGCTTCTTCTCAGATAGCATTGGACCTGCAGCAGCCTTTGGAAATGCCAATGTAAACTTGTCCCTTGTAATAGGAGCCTTCTTTGCAATTGTAATTTCCTTCGCCCTTTATATACCAAGAAAACTTTTAAGATTTGATGACTTTATGAAGGGGATAGTAGAAGGAATGAAGACAATGGTATCTGCCATTGTAATCCTTTCCCTAGCATGGACAATTGGAGGAATCACAAGTGATGAGTACCTAAACACAGGCTCCTACATTGCATCACTTATTTCAAACTCAACAATGCCAATGTGGATGCTACCAGCAATAATCTTTGTAGTAGGTGCCTTCTTGTCCTTCTCAACAGGAACAGCTTGGGGAACCTTTGGAATCTTAATACCAATAATGGTGCCAATCCTAATGCACACAGACCACATGAACTTCTTGACAATTATACTTGCAGCAATATTCTCTGGCTCAGTATTTGGAGACCACTGCTCACCAATATCTGATACAACAATCCTATCATCAGCAGGAGCAGGGTGTGATCACATAGCCCACGTATCAAGTCAGTTGCCTTATGCAATTAGCGTCGGCATTTCATCCTTCTTTGCCTTTTTAATCTCAGGCATACTTGATAAGCCAAGCCTAACCCTACCCATAGGACTTATCATCTTGGCAGTGATAGTATTTGTAATGAGAAGAATGACAATAAATAAATATATAAAACATACAGAGGATTAAAAAAATTAGGCTGGCTATGCTGGCCTTTTTTATTTTGATTTAAAAAATTATAAAATAGAGAAAATTTTATATTTAGCACTTTAAAAATCTCTTGATGTGGTATATAGTTTAGGTAAGATAAAGAAAGGGGGCTACAATGAGCTTTCAAATTGAAAAGAAAAATATATTAGATTATGACGTAGATGCAATAGTTAACGCTGCAAATAAAGAGCTTAGACCTGGCGGAGGAGTTTGCGGACAAATCTTTGCTGGAGCAGACGACAAAGAATTGGAAGAAGAATGTAAAAAACTTGCCCCAATAGAACCTGGCCAAGCTGTTGTAACTAAGGGATACAAATTAAAGGCGAAAAATATTATCCACGCCGTTGGACCAATTTATTTTGATGGTAAACAAGGCGAGAGAGAAAGCCTAAGAGATGCCTACAAGTCTGCCCTTGACTTGGCAGTGAAAAACAAGTATAAGACCCTTGTATTTCCACTACTATCTTCAGGGATCTATGGTTATCCATTAGAAGAAGCAGCGGAAGTTGCAGTTGATACAATAAGGGATTTCCTAGAAGACCACGACCTTGATGTGACAATTTCAGTTTTAAACGACAAGGTACTTAAAGTCTTAAAAGAAAAAAACAAAGAATGGATTGAAAAGTAAAAACTCCTAAAACTTAGGAGAAAGATAAAAGACCAAATCCTTCAGATTAACTTGAAGAAATTTGATTTTTAACCAGAGATATTAAACTTATCTCTGGTTTTTTATTGTAGGCAAATAAGGGGAGTAGAAAAATATAAAAAAGATTTATAAAAGCCATAAGGGAAACAAAAAAAGAAAGAAAAGAAAAGAAAAATTTAAAGAGACAAAATAAGTAAGAAAAAATCTAAGGTTTAAAGAACAAAAATACAAGATTAACTCATGCCTTAAAGTAGAGAAAAAAAGCCTATGATAAATAGGTATTAATACATATAACATAAGCTTGACAAGAATAAGGTTAACGCTTACAATTTAAGGGAAATTCGATGAATTGAAAGGAGACTGATGGCAATAAAAATATGACACTTAATCTATACAGTTAAATAATTAAAATAAAAGAAGGGATAATAAAAAGGGATAATAAAAAGGGAAAAATAAAATGGAGGTAAAAATGAAAGAAAATAAGAAAAAAATAATGGGATTTATCCTTACCCTAGTGATGTTTATTGGTTGCCTATCCCTGAACCCAATAGCTACATATGCAGAAGGTGATGTGGCAATAAATGAGACAAACTTTCCTGATAATAATTTTAGGGCGTATGTAAAAAATAAATTTGATACAGATAATAATGAAGTTTTAAGTCAAGAGGAGCGTGATAATGTTAAAAACATTTCAGTGCCCGTTTCTTATATTATTTCTTTAAAAGGAATTGAATTTTTTAAAAATCTTGAGTCCTTAGATTGTTCTACAAACAGCTTAACAGAATTAAACCTAAGCAAGAACACAGCACTTAGTCAATTGAATTGTAGTGGTAACGAACTAACAAATTTAGATCTAAGTAAAAACACAGCTCTTACAAAATTGGATTGTAAACGAAACCAACTAACAAGCTTAGATGTAAGTAAAAACATAGCTCTTACAAAATTGGATTGTAAACGAAACCAACTAACAAGCTTAGATGTAAGTAAAAACATAGCTCTTACTGATTTGAACTGTGCAGAAAACCAACTAACAAATTTAGATTTAAGTAAAAACACAGCTCTTACAAAATTGAGCTGTGATAGAAATCAACTAACAAATTTAGACCTAAGTAATAACACAAAACTTAAAGAATTGTCCTGTTCATTTAATCTATTAACAAAATTAGATTTAAGTAAAAATACAGAACTTCAGATATTGGAATGTGGATACAACCAACTAACAAGCTTAGATGTAAGTAAAAACACAGCTCTTACAAAATTGGACTGTCCTTACAACGAACTAACAAGCTTGGACCTAAGTGGATATACTGCTCTTAAGGATTTTGAATGTTATGGCAACGAACTAACAAACTTGGACGTAAGTGGAGATACTGCTCTTGAGAAGTTGAAATGTAGTAACGACCAACTAACAAGCTTGGACGTAAGTGGAGATACTGCTCTTAAGGATTTGGAATGTGATAACAACCAACTAACAAACTTGGACGTAAGTGATAACCCAGCTCTTGAGTATTTGAACTGTGATTGGAACCAACTAACAAATTTAGATCTAAGTAAAAACATAGCTCTTACAAAATTGGAATGTCCTAACAACCAACTAACAAGCTTGGACGTAAGTGGACATATTGCTCTTAAGAATTTGAATTGTTATAACAACCAACTGACAAGCTTGGACGTAAGTGGAGATACTGTTCTTAATGAATTGCAATGTTTTAACAACCAACTAACAAGCTTGGACCTAAGTGGATATACTGC
>NZ_KQ960247.1:0-622 GCF_001553125.1 Peptoniphilus sp. DNF00840 | reverse complement strand
AAGCTTGGACCTAAGTGGATATACTGCTCTTAAGAAGTTGTACTGTTCTAACAACCAACTAACAAGCTTGGACCTAAGTGGAGATACTGCTCTTAAGTATTTTGAATGTCATGGCAACGAACTAACAAGCTTGGACCTAAGTGGATATACTGCCCTTGAGGTTTTGTACTGTCAGAAAAATCCGTTGACATATGTAAAATTACCTGACAGAGATTTTTATAAAGAATCATCTCCAATAACTTACACTGTAAAAGTTGCAGAAGGAAGTTCAAAAATTCCCTTTACTGCACTTCCACAAGGTTTTGACAGTTCCAGGATTCAGCCGGGCACACTTACCGGAGTGAAACTGGAAAAAGATGGATTTACTTGGGATAAGTCAACGAACCCTATAAAATTTAAGTATAAATTGTGGGACAAGCCAGAGAAAAATGATGCAAAATTAAGAGAAGCAGATGATGAAGAATCAGGATTTGTAGATGCGGAACTAAGCGTAGCAATACTTGAAGTAGTGGGACCAGTAGACCCAAATAAAGTACCAAATCCAAATCCAGACAAATATTGGACAGTAAAATTTGAATCAGAAGATACAAGCAAGGGAACAGTAGCAGCAGAAAACACCTTC
>NZ_KQ960246.1:0-679 GCF_001553125.1 Peptoniphilus sp. DNF00840 | reverse complement strand
TGCTGAGTTTAAAGATGAAGTTAAGCCTTCACAAGAGGATGCTAAGGAAGCTAAGTTTACATTAGAAAAGAAAAATAAGGCAATTGCCATAGACAGAAATAATGAAGACACAATTGCTTGGCTTAACCTTCTAAAAGGCTCTACTGTTAGCCTTTCTATATATCCTAGTGGAGAAAAACTAAATTATACGACAACTAATTCTTTAGAAAGAGGCTACTATGTATTTACTAATTCTTCTCTTGGAGTTAGAGATATAAATATCGGAGATATAGTAAAGATAGTTGTCCCTGGTTATAAGGATGTCTTTGTTAAGGCTGAAAAATATAAAAATAGCTACAACTTAGTTCAAATTGAAAACCCTGAAAAGAAAGAAGGCTCTGAACCAAAGCCTGCACCTAAAGTTAGTGTAGAAGTATTGGTTAATAAGGGTGGCTCTTCAAGTGTTAATCTAAAGGGAATTCTTGGAAAAACTTTCGCAGATTTGACAAGTGATTCTGGCAGCTACAAGATTGAAGATCCAAGTATGAGTGGTAAAGTCTTCCTTGGTTGGAAAATAAATGATGGCTCAGAACTTTTATCAAGTGAAGCCTTAAAATCAAAAGTCATTACACAGGATATGGTTAAGGACGAAAGAATAAAAATTTCTGCTGAGTTTAAAGATGAAGTTAAGCCTTCACAA
>NZ_KQ960245.1:0-8384 GCF_001553125.1 Peptoniphilus sp. DNF00840 | reverse complement strand
AGCAGGCTTTTTTGCCTGCTTTGTCATCAGTCTGGAGCTAAGAAAAAGCTCTTTTTTTCGTGCAATTTTTCGTTTTGTGGATCACTTAACTTTACAGTCTATCTATCATGTCCTCTGCTGGGTCTAGGATCTCTATGTCTGTTAATTCTTTAAATTCCTCTTTCATATATGGGAAGTGGGTACAGGCGAGGATGATTCCATCTGGCGTATCTTCCATCTTGTTGAAAAAATTAAAGAGGTCTCTCAGTCCCAACTTCTTTACGATTTCTTCTGGCGGTGTCTTCTTTTCAATTTCTTCCACAAGACTTAGGATGCCAAGAGAAATTGTGTCCCTAAAGTTTTTTGCACAGACAAGGGCATCAACTCCGTAGGCTGATTTTGAGTTTGCTGCCAGGATGATTAACTTCTTATACTTAGGGTCAAGTTCCTTATAAAAGTCCAAGGGAGTGATAATTTGTATTGCCTGGCGACGTGATAGATCATCAAGATCAATGGAAGCTGAAAGTGAATTGCAATAGATAAAAATTTTCTCTGCTCCCTTAGTCTTTGCCTCTACAATTTTTTCTTCAACGAGTCTTGTCAACTCTTCCCTTGAATAATATTGAAGAAGGGACTGGTCCTTGGGGTTTTCAGAAATTGGATAAGACAAAGTTTCAAATCCCCTCTCCCTTAAGAGGTCTACTCCCATCCTTGTGTCTTCATGAGTCCCTGCGAATACTCCAACTTTCATCTTCTCACTCCTTAAAATAAATCCACTTTAATGCTTGGGGCAAAACCTTGTAACTTATCTCCCTTGCCCTATAAATTTCTCCGTCAATGTTGTATAAAAATTCTTGGTCTGATGAAATCACCCCAGCCCTTGTTATAATTTCTCTCACTCCAGGCTTGCCTAGGTGGGTGCCTTTGCGATAGGAAGTGAATAATTTTATAATCCCTAGAGGTCCCATCTCATCTGCCAAGATTAAATTCAAGAGTCCATCGTCAAGCCTTCCCCTTGGTGATGGATTAAATCCATTGCCATAATAGGATCCGTTGCAAAGGGCTGATACTAAAAATCTCCCAGTGATTTCTCTTTCATTGTCTTCTTCGTCACAGTAAGAAATTTTTAAATTTACATTTTCTAAATTCGTCACACTTTTTACAACCCCGTAGAGGTAGGCAAGCTTGCCTGAAAGCTTCTTCCTATCCATGATGTCATAGGCGTACTTCAAAACATTGGTGTCGAAGCCAAGGCTCGTTACATTTATGCAAGTTTTTCCATTTACTTCCACTAAATCAATGGGAGAAACTTCATAATTAAAAATTTTTGAAAGGTCAAAGGGTCTAAAGTTTTTGGAAAAGTCGTTGCCCGTTCCTCCTGGCACAAGTCCTAAGGCTGTGTCGCTTCCCCTTAGGACGCTGGCAACTTCTGATAAGGCACCATCTCCACCTTTTATAAAGAGGATGTCGCCAGCCTGGTCCCTGAAGTCCTCTGCAAAGAGAATTGTGTCCCCTGCCTTCTCTGTAATTTTTATTTCATCTTCTTTAAAATATTTTAAAAGTTCCCTCTCAAAATTTTTGTCACGACCCCTGCCTGACTTGGAACTTATAATAAATAATTTTTTCATAATTCACCACTTGTATTTTATTATAGTAAATCTTAATTGCTTTTCCAAGAATCTTAATTCAAGGTATCTTAAAGAAGTTTTTTCATATTATCTAAAGAAGTTTTACCTAAAACTTTCCCTCCTCCTACTTGAAAATTTCTATTAACTCATACTTTCCTGAGCTTACTATAAAACCGAAAGAGCCAACCTAGTCCAAGCTTAAAGAGATACTTAAAGGCTTCTTTCCTCTTTTATCCTTGGCACCCAAAAAATTCGTGCAAGTTGTCTATAAATTTATCATAAAAACCTAAGATGAAGGCAAGAGTTCCCCCGCTGACTCCAGGCACATAGTCTGCTAGAACCATGACCATCCCGTGAAAAAAAATTAATTAACATAGATAATCCCTTTGTCAATGATAACATTTATGGATATATTTTATTATTTATTTGATTAAATTTAATAAATCTTTACTAATAAGGAATATAATATCCTTAATAAAAATTTTAGGAGGAAGTATGAAGAATATAAACTTAGACGAACCTGTAGCAAGTCTTATTGAAAAATTTCCAAACTTAAAAAATATTTTAAAAGATTTAGGCTTTACTGAAATTACAAATCCCCTAGCCCTTTCTACTGTGGGAAAAATGGTTTCGATAAAAAAAGGAGCCAAGATAAAAAATATAGACTTGGATTTAATCAAGGAGAAGTTAAGAGAAGAAGGCTTCAATCTAGTTGATGAAGAAATTGTTAATTATGATGCCAGGGAAGATAATGAAAGACTTAAGCTATTAAAATCCTATATTGAAAGACTTTCCGAGGGCGAAGACTTGGAATCTGTTAGAAGTGATTTTGTAAAAAACTTTAAGGATGTATCTTCAAAGGAAATTGTCGCTGCTGAACAAGAACTAATTATGAGTGGTCTTCCCCTAGAAAAAGTCCAAAAACTATGCGACATCCACTCTGCACTTTTCCACGAAAGTAATATTGTAGATGAGAGTCAAAAGGATTTGGAAAATATTCCAGGTCATCCCCTAAATATTTTGAGTGCAGAAAATAAAAAAATTAAATTTTTGGCTGACGAAGTTAAAAATAGTAAGGACAAGTTAGCTAAGATAAGAGAGCTTTTGAAAATAAATTCTCATTATGGAAAAAAGGCGGGACTTATTTATCCCCTCTTGAAAACTAAATACAATATCAGTGGGCCCAGCGATGTTATGTGGGCTGTTGATGATGAAATAAGAAGTGACCTATCTAACATTGTAAAGACAAATTCTTATGATGAGGAAGGCTTAAATAAAATTTTAGATAGGGTCTATGAAATGATATATAAAGAAGAAAATATCCTCTTCCCACTTTTAAAAGAAAACTTCACAGAGGAAGAGTGGAATAAAATTTATGGCGACCTTGAAGAATATGGACTAGACCTTCTTGATGATGTCCCACTTTGGAAAGACTACAAGCCAAAAGAAATCCTACCAGAAGAAGAAGAAGAAGAAGAAGTTTCTTCTGGAAGCCTTGAATTTGAAACTGGAAGTTTAAAAATAAAGGAAGCCCTTCAAATTTTTAGGACCCTTGATGCTGAACTAACCTTTATAGATAAGGATGACTTTGTTAGATATTATTCTGAGGGTAAGGACAAAATTTTTCCTAGACCTAAGTCCTGTTTAAATAGAGATGTAGCCTCTTGTCATCCTCCAAAAGTTGTCCCAATGGTAAAGTCCTTGCTCGATGATTTCAAAAACAAGAAGAGGGATCGTCTAGTTGTATGTAGAGATATTAAGGGAAAGAAAATCCTAGTTAAGTACCTTGCAGTTTATGATGAAGCTGGCACTTATATGGGCACCTTGGAAACAGTTGAGGACATAAGCCAATATTAATGATATGAAAAAAGCCTCATTAGAGGCTTTTATTTTAGGATATTAAGTATTGTGTCACAGGATTTTTTAATATCTTCATTAAAAACTTTATAAAAAATTTTCTCCTTATTTATAGAGTAATTGGCATCATAGTATTTTATTATCAAGTCTTTAATAATAAGATCAAAGTTTTCTTCATCCACCAACCTCAAATAATTTTCGTATCTCTTTGCACTTATATATCTCCTTAAATTTTCAAATGCAGAGATAATCTCTTCTTTTTTCTCCAATCCATAGTCACTTAAATAGTCGGACTTAATTCTCTCTGTTCTTCTTTCAATTGTGTCCTCAATTAAAAAAACTTTATCAGTCTGCCCCATAGCCCTTATAAGGTCTGCAGGAAGATTTATGCTACCTATGCGTGAGGACTCTCCTTCTACAAAGACTGGACCTTGTTTAAAACTTTTAAAGCTTTCCATAAGCTCTGACTCAAAGGTCTTTTGAGAAGGTTGCAAGCCCATGCCTATTCCCCCAAAGAGGGAGCCCCTGTGTCTTGCAAGTCCTTCAAGGTCAAGGACATTCTCCCCTCGCTTCCTTAGTTCTTTTAAAATTTCCGTCTTACCACAGCCAGTGTAGCCTTTAAGGACCACATACTTGTAATCCTTAAGGGTGTCCATAAAGTTAAGGACATATTTTCTATATGACTTGTAGCCGTGATTTAACTTATAGACCTTGTGTCCCAAGGTCTTTAGGAGATTAAAAAGTGCAGTAGAACGAAAACCTCCCCTGGAACAAAAGAGTACAACTTCATGCTCTTCTTCCATTTGGGAAATGCGTCTATAATAATCACTAAGCTTAGGTGCAAAGAACTCCACGCCTTTTTCCTTTGCTCCCTTTATATCTCCTGACACATAGAGAGTACCTACAATTTTTCTCTCCTCATTTGAGAGTATAGGCATGGATATTGCTCCTAAAATTGTCCCCTCTTCAAACTCTCCTTCACTTCGCAAGTCAATAAAGATAGGATTTTTAAATTTTAAAATTTCTTCATAATCTGTTGCTTTAAACATAGCTTTATTATAGTAGTTTTAAAAAATTTTTTAAAGTGTTATAGTGAATGTAGAGGTGAAACAATGAAGCTTCAAGTATGCGGAGGTTGTAACGCAAAAATTTCAGCCTCCTCTTTAAAAGCAACTTTAGATATTTTGGAAGTATTTAAGAGAAAGGAAGTCTTGGAAGGCTTTGCAAAAAATGACGATGCCGCCATTATAAAATTAAGTGACGAGATAGCAGTGGCACTTACCTGTGACTTCTTTCCTCCAATGGTAGAAGACCCCTTTGTCTTTGGAGAAATTGCAGCGGCAAATGCCCTGTCAGATATTTATGCCATGGGTGGCGAGCCTGTGGCAGCACTTAACTTAGTCTGCTTTCCAGAAGAGGAAGACAGAAGTATTTTGGAAGAAATATTAAAGGGCGGAGCTGCAAAGCTTAAAGAGGCCCAGTGTAGTTTGGTGGGTGGTCATTCCATTCACGACCCACGAATAAAATATGGACTTTGTGTCATGGGAATTTTAAATCCCCAAAAAATTTACAGCAATAACTCTTCAAGAGTGGGCGACAAATTAATACTTACAAAGCCCTTGGGCGTGTCCCTACTCTCATCTGCAAGAAGTGTGGGTGAATGTGAGGATAAGTACTTTAAAGGTGCAGTGGAATCCATGAGGACTTTAAACAAGTATGCCTGCGAAATACTTAAAAAGTACAAAGTAAATGCCATGACCGATGTGACCGGCTTCGGTCTTATAGGCCACTTAAGTGAAATGGTCTCAGACACAGCTGTGATTTATTCAAAGAATTTAAAAATACTTCCCGGTGCCAAGGAGGCTGCAGAAGAATTTCTCTTTACTGCAGGTGGTCAACGCAACAGAAAGTCTTATGCCGACTTGGTGGACTTTGAAATCCAGGACTTCGCCTTGGAAGAAGTCCTTTTCGATCCCCAAACATCAGGTGGACTTTTGGTATCACTTGCAGAAGACGGAGAAAAAGCTTTGGAAGACTTAAAAGCTGCAGGAATTCCCGCAGCAATTGTGGGAGAAATAATTCCCGCTCAAGATAAAAAAATAATAGTGAGGTAAAAAATGAAAGAAATCGATGCACTTGGACTCCTTTGTCCAAGACCTGTAATACTTGCAAAAAAATTAATTAAAGAAGAAAACCCCAAGGAATTTGCAGTCCTTGTAGACAATGAAATTGCAACTGAAAATCTATCCAAGATGGGGGACCAATTGGGCTACGCCACAGAGGTGGAAAAGGAAGACAAGGTCTACAAAGTAAATTTTAAAAAAGTTAGTGACAAAAAGCTTGAACAAGACTACAGCAAGGATGAATTTATTGTAGTCTTTTCATCAGATGAACTTGGAGTAGGCGATGAAGAATTCTCCAAAAAACTTTTGGAAGGATTTATCTACTCCCTTTCTGAAAAAGACCAAGTCCCAACATATATAGTCCTTTACAATCACGGCGTAAGGCTTTCAACAATAAATGAAAACACCGTAGCCGACCTTAAAAAGTTGGAATCAAAGGGTACGACTGTACTCTCCTGCGGCCTTTGCTTAGGCAACTATAACTTAAAGGAAGAGCTTAAAGTGGGACAAGTTACAAATATGGACAAGATTGTGGATCTACAAATACATTACAGGACAGTGAAACCTTGTTGACTTACAAACTTTTAACCTTTAAGTCGGTAAACTATGCCATGGAAGCGGAGAAAAAGACCAAGGACTTAAAGACCCGCCTTATCACTCTCCCCTCTTGGGTCACATCGGACTGCGGCTTCGGTCTTAAAGTGGGAGAAAATTTGGAGAACGTTTTGAAAATTTTAGGCAGAGAAAATATAGAAGGGATTTACGATCTCAAATGATTTACTTGGACAACGCATCAACAACTTTAATAAAACCTGAGTCAGTGGGCATAGCCGTAATGGAAGGGATTAACTCTCATCATTTCGCAAACCCCAACAGAGGCTCCTATGAAATGTCTTTAAATTCTTTAAGAGCCCTTTACGATTTGCGAGAAGAGTTGGGAGAACTTTTTGGCGTAGAGGCACTGAAGGTGTCCCTCTGTGCAAATGTCACTACTGCCCTCAACTTGGTTTTAAATTCACTTTTACATGAAAAAGATCACGTAATAACTTCAATGGCAGAACACAACTCCGTCCTTCGTCCCTTAAATCACTTAAAACTTAAAGGAGTAGAAGTGTCCTACCTGCCTCTAGCAGGAGATAAAATCGACTTAAGCTACCTAAATAAACTCCTTCAAAAAAACACAAAGGCGGTATGTCTTACAGCAATGTCAAATGTGTCGGGACAAATCACCAACTTAAAAGCTGCGGCAGACTTTTGTAAAAAACAGGGACTTATTTTAATCATAGACGGAGCACAAGCTGCCGGCACAATGGACTTAAATTTAAAAGACTTTGACCGCACCGTCCTTTGCTTCACGGGACACAAGTCCCTTTACGGACCAGAGGGCACAGGAGGTCTTGCCCTAAAAGGAGATATAAAATTTGAAGAAGTCTTCTCAGGTGGCGGAGGAAATTCAAAGGAAGAGCACCAAAGCCCTTTTATGCCTGACATATTTGAATACGGCACCATAAATGTCCATTCCAACTTAGGGCTTTTGGCTGGAGTAAAGTATGTAAAGTCACTAGGCATTGATAAAATTTCAAAGGACCTCTTTGAACTTTCATCCTACCTTTACAAGTCCTTGAAGTCTTTGGAAGGCATAAGGCTTTATGGTGACCACGACTATCCCCACGGACCAATTGTGTCCTTTAACTACAAGGACTATTCTTCAGAAGAAGTGGCGGACCTACTTTGGCAAAAGAAAGAGATCGCCACTAGGGCGAAACTTCACTGCGCCCCTCTCCTTCACAAGGCCTTGGGCACGGACAAAAGAGGTATGGTGCGAGTGTCTCTCTCCACCTTCAACAATTTTGAAGACGTGGACAAACTTATTGAAACATTAAAAAATATACCTTAATTATAAGAAGACTTATGTAAGGTCTAATCCATATAAGGGGACGGTAAAGACTTATTTAAAGTTCCATTTTAAATTAAAGGGGATAGATGCAAGCCTAAATACTTGCGTCTATCCCCTTTTACAAGTTCCCCAATAACAAAACAGGTCTTTAATTATTTTTATCTTTTGTCTTTTCTCTTTTCGTAGTCTTCTGTGATTTCGTCCTTCCATAGAAGACATTTAAGGTCTCTCTTGGGCATTCACAATTAGATCAAGGTGGGTGGATCTATCAAGCTCGGCTTAACTTAAAAATATCCCCAATATCAATAATACTTTCAAATAAAAAAGCCTATGAATTTAAACTTATAGCCTTTCTCCTCTTTTCTCCCTTGCTACCAAAAAATTCGTGCAAGCTGTCTATAAATTTATCATAAAAACCTAGGATGAAAGCAAGGGTTCCCCCGCTGACTCCAGGCACAGAGTCAGCTATTGCCATGACCATCCCGTTAAAAAAATTAATTATCATAATTCCTCCATTTATCTATGATAACATTTAATTGCAAAAATTATTTTTAAAGAAGGAAATTTTACAAATTTTTAATATCTTTTAGCAAATTAAAGGTTTATCATTTAAAATTCTTTTATTGAGGTATATAATAGTTAATAAGAAAATATTTTATTAACTACATAAAAATTTGGCGAGGAGGATAAACATGAAAAACAAAAAATTTTTAGAAAGTTTAGTCAGCATACTTCTTGTAATAGGACTTGTTACTTACACAAGAGATCCCTTCGTAAGCATCTTTATAATGATATGTCTTGCTGCTGTCTACAAATTAATAGAAACTAAGGTTTTAGAATCTTAATGACTCAAGAGACTTATGAGAGTCTCTTCAGATTGTAGACAAACCCAGGAATAAT
>NZ_KQ960244.1:0-14498 GCF_001553125.1 Peptoniphilus sp. DNF00840 | reverse complement strand
AAGGTCGGAGGTTCAAATCCTTCTCCCGCTACCAAATTTAATAAGGCCCTGTGGTCAAGCGGTTAAGACACCACCCTTTCACGGTGGTATCCCGGGTTCGATTCCCGGCAGGGTCACCAGATGGACGCATAGCTCAGTTGGGAGAGCATCTGCCTTACAAGCAGGGGGTCATAGGTTCGAGCCCTATTGTGTCCACCAAAATTGGGCCTGGTAGTTCAGTTGGTTAGAATGCCAGCCTGTCACGCTGGAGGTCGTCGGTTCGAGCCCGATCCAGGTCGCCAATTAAATTTATATAGCAAATTTGTTTCAAATATGTTATTATTAATAAGTGAGATGCTGGTGTAGCTCAATTGGTAGAGCAACTGACTTGTAATCAGTAGGTTAGGGGTTCAAGTCCTCCCACCAGCTCCAAAAAATCTTATTAGGACTTACAACATGGAGGAGTTCCCGAGTTGGCCAAAGGGGACGGACTGTAAATCCGTTAGTTTTACTTTCAGTGGTTCAAATCCACTCTCCTCCACCAAAATTTTATATAATTTTTATTTATGCGGATGTGGCTCAGTGGTAGAGCATCGCCTTGCCAAGGCGAGGGTCGCGAGTTCGAATCTCGTCATCCGCTCCATTTTTTTATGTATCCTTAGCTCAGCTGGATAGAGCGTCTGGCTACGGACCAGAAGGCCGGGGGTTCGAATCCTCTAGGATACGCCACAAAAACTTGTAATTTTTATTACAAGCTTTTTTTTGCCCGTGCAGGAGTGCTGGAATCGGCAGACAGGCATGTTTGAGGGGCATGTGCGAGAAATCGCGTGAGGGTTCAAGTCCCTCTTTCTGCACCAGTAAGACTACTTATTGATTTAAGTAGTCTTTTTTAATATTTTTTTATTATTCTGAAATAATTAAAGTCAGATATTTTAGAAGTGCTATTTAATATATTCCTATTAGTGGCTGATATAATAAATTTCAAACAAAAAAACTTGGATCATACCAAGCTTTTAATATGTTTATGATTTAGATCAGTAACTTTTAAATGTTTTGAATTCAGAAGTATTAACAGATAATGCTTATTTTGTTCTTAGCATTCTAGCTTAAAAAAATTTTTAAAATCAATTTATTATTAGTTTTTTAATTCTACTTCTAATATCTTTTTACATAATTCTTTTTCGTTTTCAAAGATATGATCCAAATAATACAAAATTATAATTTTTGAAGGACTTTTAAGCTTGCTTTTATTTTCTAAGCTAAGCGGAAAGTCCTTTTTTAATATGAAGTAGCACTTATTTTTCTCATCGTATATGCCGTCTTCTGTGTTTATTTTTATTACAAAGGATTTGTTATATTCTTTTAAATTTAAAAATGAAAGCTTTTCTTCAAGCTTATTAAAGACTTCAAGGCTGTATAGTCCTCTTGATGCAAAGTAGTCTTCTGGATAATTTGTCTTTCCTTGCAAGATTATGGTGTTTCCCAATAATTCAAATTCTTCTAAAGTAAAGTCACTGACTGATACTTTAAAGCTAAGTTCTTTTTTTAAATTTTCTCTAATAGACCCATCTAATAAAATTAAATTCTTTAGACTTTCTAAAGAGTAGTCCAAGATCCTATCCATTGATGACTTGTCGCCTTCTATAAACTTTTTAAAAAGTGATTTTATTTTTATTCCCTGGTAGTCTTTTTCTTTTGATAAGTTAGAAGGGTCTAGAAAATTTTCTAAAAGAACTTTGTTAGAGTGTGATGGGAGTTTAAAGATAAAGTTGTAGGCTTTTGTAACTTCTTGTAGGTCTATAAAGTTAAAGGAAAAATCTTTCGAGAAATACATTTGACACTTTGCCTTAAAAAAACCCAAGTCAAAGGACTTACCTGCATAAGTTATAAAGACTTTTCCATCAATTAGTGGAAGGACTTCTTCCAGCAAATATCTCTCGTCTTTAAAACTTTCTACATAATAAATTTTTATCTTATGGGAGTCCTTCTCTGCGATACCAATGGATATAATTGAGTCCAAGTCTCTTGAGAGTCCTGATGTTTCTATTTTTAAATAATTTCTCTTTGGTGGAGAAATTTCTCTTTCTAAAACCTTCACATTATCACCATCTTAAGTATAACATTAAAAACTTTTTATTCTTATAAAAATTCTCATTAAATAGGTTCAAGGTTAGAAATCAAGAAGCAAGTCGTGTTATAATATAAAATTAGTAGAAAGTTAAGAATAGATAGAAGGATGTTATATGATATATTTAGATAATTGTGCAACTACAAAACCAGATAAAGAAGTTGTTGAAGTAATGATGAAGGCTCTTACTGATGACTTTGCTAACCCATCATCACTTCACAGCTTTGGTCACAGGGTTGAAAAGGAAATAGATGTGGCAAGGAAGAATGCAGCTAGCCTTATTGGAGCTCTGGCTGAAGAAATTTATTTCACTTCTGGAGGGACTGAAAGCAACAACATCGCCGTACACGGTGCAATAGAAAAGAACAAGAGGAGGGGCAAGAAGATAATAACTTCTGCCATTGAACACGCATCTATTGACGACCAATTTAAACACTATAAGGAAAAGGGCTATGATGTTGTTTATCTTGATGTAGATGAAACAGGTGCTGCCGACATAGAAAAGTTTAAGGAAGTCATGGATGAGGACACAATATTAGTTTCTCTAATCTATGTTCACAACGAGCTGGGGACTGTCAATAGGGTCAAGGAAATTTTTGAAATAGCCAAGTCTGTTAACAAGGATGTCTTTTGTCATGTTGATGGAGTCCAAGCTGTTGGGAAAATTCCTGTCAATGTTAAGGACCTAGGCTGCCATACTTTTTCTTTCTCATCTCACAAGATTTATGGACCAAAGGGGATGGGAGCCCTATATAAAAGAAAAGATGTAAAGATAAATAGCCTTGTAATTGGTGGAGGTCAAGAAAAGGGTCTTAGGTCAGGAACTGAAAATGTGCCAGGAATCCTTGGATTTGGCAAGGCTTGTGAACTAACAAAGAGAGACTTAGACAAGAGACTTGCCCACGCAAAAGAAATTAAAGAATATTTACTTAAGAAGTTGGAAGAAAATCTGGAAGACTATAAGATTAACACGCCAGAAGACTCCACAGACTTTATTGTTTCTCTATCTATATTAGATATTAGGGCAGAAGTTCTTCTCCATTACCTCGAAGGAGAGGAAATTTATATTTCAACTGCATCTGCTTGTACCTCTAATGGGACTCACAAGTCCACAACTCTTGAGAAAATTGGACTTTCTGATAAGTATGCTGAGGGAACTATAAGAATTTGTACTTCTAAGGACACAACAAAAGAAGATATAGATATTTTTGTAGAAAAATTAATAAAATATGTTGATGAAATAAGAAAAATAATGAGATAGGTGATTGAATGAAAAAAGTTATGGCCCTTTCACTTGGGGAAGTCATCCTCAAAGGGAAAAACAGACACAGGTTTATAGAGAAGCTAATTAAATCTGTTAAGAGGAATCTTAGAAATCTTGACCACGGAAAAATTTACCACAATATGGGTAAAATCTACGTTGAAGTAAGTGGCGACAACGATGAAAAATTAATAAATAGGTTAAAGCACGTTTTTGGAATTGTCTATATTGCACCGACTTGTGAGGTTGAAACTAAGTGGGAGACAATTGAAGAAGCAGTTGTAAAAATTGTAGGTGAAACTTTAAAAGACCATCCAGAATACAAAACTTTTAAGGTTAAGACAAATAGGGGGGATAAAAAGTTCCCACTTAATTCCATGGAAATTTCAGCAAAAATTGGTGGAATGGTCTTAAAAAACTTTGACATCAAGGTTGACGTTCATGATCCGGACTTTTTTGTTTACTGCGATTTGAAAAAGGATACCTATATTTATGTAGATAAGATTAAAGCCCATGGCGGACTTCCAACAGGTACAAATGGCAGGGGACTTCTTCTCCTATCAGGTGGGATCGACTCTCCAGTTGCAGGATTTTTGATGGCAAAAAGAGGAGTCCTTGTGGATTGCCTTCACTTCCATTCCTATCCCTTCACATCTGAAAGAGCAGAAGAAAAGGTTAAGAAACTTGCAGAAGATATTTCAAACTTCTCAGGAGATTTGACATTTTATTCAGTAAACCTTTTGGATATCCAAAAGGAAATAAATATAAACTGTTCTGAAGATGAAATGACTATTATATCTAGAAGGTTTATGATGAGGATTGCAGATAAGATTGCAAGAGAAAATGGCTACGACTGCATAATCACAGGTGAAAACTTGGGACAAGTTGCATCACAAACTATAGACGGATTAAAGGTAACTGACGCTATCACAGATAAGATTGTCTTTAGACCACTAATTGGGATGGATAAGGTAAATATAATTGACATAGCCAAGGACATTGATACTTATGAGACATCAATCCTACCTTATGAAGATTGCTGTACAGTATTCTTGCCAAAACACCCACTTTTGACTCCAAGTATTGAGGGAATAGAAAAGTCTGAAGAGCCACTTGACTGTGACAAGCTGGTGGAAGAAGCTATAGGTAAAATGAAAATTGAAAAAATAGGAGGAAGCGATGAAGAGTAAAAACAGAGGCAGAGCTGGAATTATTGCCATTATAGCCGTAGTTGTTGTAATTGCAATTTTCTTCGGAGGTCAATGGAACAAGCTAGTTAAGCTAGATGAAGATGTTAACGGTGCTTGGGCACAAGTCCAAAACCAAGTAAAAAGACGTGCTGACTTAATTCCAAACATTGTAGAAACTGTTAAGGGATACGCAGGTCACGAAAAGGAAACTTTCACAGAAATAACTAAGGCTCGTGCAGGTGTTACTGAAGCAAATACACCTAAGAAACTTGCTGAAGCCAACGACAACTTAACAGAAGCCATTAGTAGACTTAATCTTGTTGTGGAAAATTATCCAGAATTAAAGGCAAACCAAAACTTCCTAGACCTACAAGCTCAACTTGAAGGGACTGAAAATAGGATTGCCACAGAAAGAATGAGATACAACGAAACAGTTAAGGCTTACAACCAAAAGGTCAGAAGGTTCCCAACAAATATAATTGCAAAAATCCTAGGTTTTGGACCAAGAGATTATTTTGAAGTTTCAGAAAAGGACAATCAAGTACCAGAAGTTAAATTTTAGGAGATAGCTATGAAAAAATTGTTAGCTACAATATTATTTGCCTTAATTCTTGTCCTTAATGTCTATGCCTTTGACAAGGACAAAATGTCCTATAATGTTTATGATGAAACAAATACCTTGAGCCAGGAGACTATAGACTATCTCAACAAAACCACTTATGACTTAAAAAAGAAAACTGGTGGGGAGATAGGAGTTGTCATTGTAAAAAGTTTGGAAGGCTATAGTCTTGAAGAATATGCAACAAAGATTTTCAATGACATAAAAATTGGCGACAAAGACAAGGACAATGGAGTTCTAATCCTTCTTGCCCTACTTGATAAGGACAATAGGATGGTAAAAATCGAGACAGGATATGGGGCAGAGGGCTTTGTCCCTGATGCCTATGCATCAAGAATTATAAGGGAAATGGGAAGGGTTGTTGCTGAAAATGAAAATGAAAATGACAGACCCTTTGAGAAGGCAGTCCTTGAAGGATATGCCCAAATAATAAAATTATATGAAGGAGAATATGGAGTTGACATCGCGGCAAGAGAGCCACAAGAGGAAATTGATTATTCTGATGATTATTACAAAGATGGAAATCCCTTCTTGGCAATTTTTAAATTAATTTTTATCATTGCTGTAATTTCTATGATTTTTAGGAATAGAAATAATGGAGGACCTGGTGGCGGAAGTGGACCAGGAAGCAGGAGAAGGAGACAAGGGCCAGTAATCTTCTGGGGACCAGGTTCCTTTGGCGGCTTTGGTGACTTTGGAGGATCAGGTGGCTTCGGTGGATCATCTGGTGGCTTTGGCGGCGGAGGCTTTGGTGGCTTCGGCGGAGGAGGTTCCTCTGGTGGCGGAGGTGCCAGCGGAAGCATTTAATCAAAAGCCAAAGATAAGAGAAAAAATTCCAATCAAAAGAATTTGATGGAGAAAATAAATTAAAAGAGAATGCCTACCCATGATATTTATAATATTGTGGGAGGCTTCTTTTTTTGTAAATTTTACTAAGTCAAAGAGGAAGTAGCCCATGTAAAATAAAAATATCCAGGGGATAATAGGAAAATAGTCACCTGATGAAAAGTTGTCGCCGGGTAGACCAAGGATAAATAAGTTTAAATCATAAAGGGACTTTGGGAGAGAAATCTTCCCAAAGAAAATACTTCCGTAGTAAATCCTCTTTAGGCAAACAAATAAAATCGTACTTAAAATAAGTCCAAGCCTTGGATTTATTTTTTTTATGTAATTTTTTATTAGAATGTGGATCAAAGTCGCAAGAGCAAAGAAGTGAATGATTCCAAAATAAATTGCATCTTTCCTGGAGTAGACGTAGGACCCAAGAGTGATTAAGAGAGAAAGTCCAGTTAAGATTAAAAACTTCTTCTTAAAGGTATTGGAAAAGTGGCTTGAGTAACCTGAGATCAAAATAAAGGAAATGCAAATATATTGTTGGTAGTAGTAAAAGTTGTGGTTGAAATTAAAACCATAAAAATTTTCAAGGTCAAAGAGACCGTGAAAAATTATCATATTTATAATTGTGAAGCCACGCAAAAAATCTATGGCATTGTATCTTTTTTTAATTGTATCCATTCTTACACCTCAGAAAAATTATAGCATAAATTAGAGAGGTATAATAAATATTAAATAAGACTATATAAAAAGCCACAAGAGAATATTATATAATATTCTCTTGTGGCTTTTTATATAAGATATTATTCAGTATTTACTTATAAGAAAAAGGTAAACACCTTTTATGATAAAATAAGATAGAAATCCGAGAATACCTAAAAATACTTTATCAGACATAATCATTCATTCCCTTGACATCCATAAGGATCTAAAATGCAATCATTAACATATACAGGTCTTCTGGTTAATTTAGCCTCTGACTTTATGTATTTTTCTATTCTTTCTAATCCGTAAGATATCCAACTAGCTGGTGGTCTTCCAGTAGTATACTCAATAACTCCATCTATTACCCAAGCAACTATAACTCCAGCAAAAAAAACAGCTAGTGACGAAGACCTATCTTGAAAATTATTATCACTGTTTAATATTTCTATAGATGTTGAGTATGAATTATCTGTAGAGTAGTCATATTGATTAGCAAAAGCATTGATAGGACTTATTAATTGTAATGACAACAAAGATATAGGTAATAATGTACCAAAAGTTTTTTTCATAAATACCTCCCAATAATTTAGTATGATTAAATGATAAAGTAAAGAATTATATTTGTCAATGTAAAATTTTGTAAATAAATAATCTTGACTTTAAATATCTTAACATTTATACTCTAATGAGTTTAATAATTTAAGTAATTTGTTTAATATTATAGGTGATGCAATGAATATTGGAAATAAAATAAGAGAAATGAGAATTGAAAAAGGACTTACTCAAGAGGAGCTGGCAGATAGGTCAGAGCTCACTAAGGGTTTCATTTCTCAAATCGAAAGGGATTTGACATCGCCATCTGTCGACTCTCTTTTAGATATTCTTGAGGCCCTTGGTACTGACCCTAGCCTTTTTTTTAAGAGGGAAGAAAATGAAAAAATAATTTTCGCTGAAGAGGACTTTTTCGAAAGTGAAAATGAAGAGCTTGGCTATGTCCTTGACTGGGTTATTCCCAATGCACAAAAAAACCAAATGGAGCCTATGAGGATTTTAATTAAACCAGGCGGAACGTCCAAGGAGATCCAACCCTATGAGGGCGAGGAGTTTGGCTTTGTCCTAAGGGGATCGGTCAAACTCTATTATGGAAGTGAAGAGTACAAGGTGAAGAAGGGCGAGTGCTTTTATTTCAAGGCGACAAAGTCCCATTACTTAAAAAATGAAGGAAAGTGCGATACTGAGATTTTGTGGATATCATCTCCACCAAATTTTTAGGCGGTGAAATATGGAAAATTATGTAATTGAATTAAAAAATATTAGCAAGAGCTTTGGCGACAATGTAATTTTAGAAAATTTTGACTTTAAGGTAAAGAAGGATGAGTTCCTTACAATTCTTGGACCGTCAGGTTGTGGCAAGACTACAATTTTGAGATTAATTGGTGGTTTTGAGGAGCCAGATGAGGGACAAATTCTTTTTAATGGAGAAGACATAACAAACAAGGAAGCCTATGAGAGAAGAATCAACACAGTTTTCCAAAAGTATGCTCTCTTTCCTCATATGAATGTCTTCGACAACATTGCCTTTGGGCTAAAGATTAAGAAGATGGATAAGAAAGTCATCAAGGAAAAGGTAAAGGAAGTTTTAAAGCTTGTTAACCTTGTGGGATTTGAAAATAGAGAGATAGAGTCCCTATCAGGTGGGCAACAACAAAGGATAGCTATTGCAAGAGCCCTTGTAAATGAGCCAGATGTTTTGTTGCTTGACGAACCCCTTGGTGCCCTTGACTTGAAATTAAGACAGGCCATGCAGATAGAGCTTAAGAGGATACAAAAAAGTGTTGGCATAACTTTCATTTACGTTACCCATGACCAAGAAGAAGCTCTTTCCATGAGCGACACTGTTGTGGTTTTAAACAATGGCGAGATTCAACAAATGGATAGCCCAATAAATATATACAACGAGCCAAAGAATGCCTTTGTTGCAGACTTTATTGGCGAGTCCAACATTATCAAGGGAAGGATGCTTGAGGACTTTAAGGTAAGATTTTTAGATTATGATTTTCCTTGCGTTGACAAGGGCTTTAAGGTCAATGAAGATGTAGAAGTAGTAGTAAGACCTGAAGATGTGATTTTAGTTGATGAAAACTACCAAGTTGAAGGCATAGTAACAAGTCTTGTCTTTAAGGGAGTTCACTATGAAATGACAGTGGATATTGGCGGCTACTCCTTGCTTGTTCAATCAACAGAAAAAAGAGAAGTGGGAGAAAAGACAGGCATAATCATCAAACCAGACCTAATTCACGTTATGAGGCTAGGTTAATATGAAGAAATTTTCATTAATTTATTTATTTTGGGGCCTAGTATTTATTGTCTTCCCACTATTTTTAATACTTGCCCACTCTTTGAGCTCAAACACAGACCTAGGAGATTTTGCCTTCACACTTGACAACTTCACAAGGTTTTTTGAGCCTCTTTATGTAAAAATTTTACTTACATCTCTTGTATTGGCAGGGCTTTCCACTATATTGTGCCTAATTATTGGCTACCCAGTGGCATATATAATTTCGCAAATGAGCGAAAAAGCAAGAAACAATATGATTTTAATTTTTATAATTCCAATGTGGATGAACTTCCTTTTGAGGACTTATGCTTGGCTTACCCTTCTTGGCAATAAGGGACTAATCAATAAATTCATTGGACTTTTTGGCTGGGGACCCTGGAACCTTATGTACAATTCCAAGGCAATAATGATTGGTATGGTTTATAACTTTTTGCCCTTTATGGTTTTGCCAATTTACACAGTCTTATTAAAAATGGATAAGAAACTAATTGAAGCAGCAAAGGACCTTGGAGCCAACGACTTCAAAGTTTTTATAAAGGTTATACTTCCACTTTCTTTGCCAGGAATTTACACTGGTATCACCATGGTATTTATACCGGCAATTTCAACTTTTGTTGTGCCAAACTTGTTAGGTGGAAACAACTTCTACTTAATTGGCAACCTAATTGAAAAACAATTCACCTTCACAGGAGATTGGGGCTTTGGATCTGCAATTTCTATGATCTTGATTGTAATTATGCTTTTGATATTGATTATTCCAAAGATATTTAACGGAAAAATTAAAACTAGCGAAATAGGAGGTGGTCTATAATGAAAAAAATAATAGATAGGATTTACTTGTTTTTAATATTTTTATTCTTGTACGCACCAATTATCATCCTAGTAGTCTTTAGTTTTAACAACTCCAAGCTAAGGGGATCTTGGGCAGGCTTCACCCTTAAATGGTACAAAAATTTATTTACTGACCCAGCGATATTATCCTCCCTTTGGACAACACTAATAGTAGCAGTGGTGGCTACAGTAATTTCAACTATTGTTGGAACTATTTCTGCCATTGCCATAAATGAACTAAGGGGAGTCAAAAGGGATGCCATCCTAAATATAAATTACTTGCCAGTAATTAACCCCGATATTGTAACAGCAGTTGCCCTTATGGGTCTCTTTGGACTCTTTAACATAAGAATGGGATACACAACAATGATAATTTCACACATTGTCTTCTGCATTCCCTATGTTATTCTTTCAATCCTGCCAAAGTTAAATCAACTGCAAAAAAACACAGTAGAAGCAGCCCTAGACCTAGGAGCTACTCCAACCTATGCAATATTAAATGTGGTGATTCCGCAAATTAAACCTGCAATATTAACTGGGGCACTAATGTCCTTTACACTTTCCATTGATGACTTTGTTATTTCCTTCTTCAACACAGGCCAAGGAGTATCAAACCTTTCAATAACAATTTATTCCATGGCGAGAAAGGGAATCAATCCATCAATAAATGCAGTATCAACCTTAATGCTAGTAGCACTTTTAATCCTTCTTGTGATAATCAACAAGAGAAGTGAAAAAATGAAAAAAATCGAGGTAATTTAATGAAACAGATGAAAAAAATTATTTTTGCTCTTGCTCTCCTAATGGTATTGTCCCTAACAGGATGTGGTAAGGGGGAAACACCAAAAGAAGAAATCTATGTTTACAACTGGGGAGAGTATATTGACCCACAAATCCTAAAGGACTTCCAAAAGGAAACAGGTATCAAGGTAAACTATGACACTTATGCATCAAACGAAGACCTTTATATCAAGATGACCCAATCACAAGACAAGTATGATGTAGTTGTGCCTAGTGATTATATGATTGAAAGACTAATAAAAGAAGGACTTGTAAGAGAAATTGACTTCAGTAAGATTCCAAACTTTGCAAATGTGGAAGACATCTTAAAAAATCCAAGCTTCGATCCAGAAAACAAATACTCTGTACCATACTTCTGGGGCACTGTTGGAATTATCTACAACAAGGCAGAAGTTAAGGACAAGGTTGACTCATGGAATATCCTTTGGGATGAAAAATATAAGAACCAAATAATTATGTACAATTCACAAAGGGATACTCTTGGAGTTGCCCTTAAAAGATTGGGATATTCTATAAACTCAACAAATGAAAAGGAATTGCAAGAAGCTAAGAAGTCGCTAATAGAACAAAAAGCTCTAGTATATGCTTACCTTGATGATGATGGACGTGATGTTGTAGTCCAAGGAGATGCAAACCTATCAGTAATGTACTCAGGGGATGCCCTTCTTATGATGCAACAAAACGAAGACCTTGACTATGTAGTGCCAAAGGAAGGCTCAAACATCTGGTACGACTCTATGGTTATTCCAAAGAATGCACAAAATGTTGAAGGAGCAGAAAAATTTATTAATTATATGCTAGAAAAAGAAGTTCAAGCAAAAAATGTTAAGCACTGCGTGGGTTACACTTCACCAGTTAAGGGAGTGAAGGAACTTTTGCCAGATGAAATAAAAAACTCAAAGGTTGCTTATCCAGATATCGACAAACTTCCACCACTAGAATCCTTTAAGGACCTAGGAGATTTTATAAAAGTTTACGATAGAATCTGGACAGAAATAAATGCTTCTAATCTTTAATATGCTAATAAATTTGTTTATTTTAAGACCTCTATGTGATATTATGTATATTAAGCGAAATGTTTTCATAATGGAGGTTTAAAATGAACGAGAGAATAAAAAAGCTTGTGGTTTTTGCAATTTTCATACTAGTACTTATGTTAGCTTCTCTAACTGCTTTTTTCAGTAAGTCTCTTATGTGGCCAAACGCTGACGTAGATAGGGAGTTCGACGGAATTCTTTTTAACAATGCTGATGGAGTAGAAAATCTACAAGTTACAAGATCCATGGCAAGAGAAGGCCAAGAAAATCTAATAAAATACGACATAAAATTTAATTACAAAGGCGAAGACTCAACAGCAAGAATCTTAGGTAGGCCTAATAGACAAATTTTCTTTGGAGAAGGAATTACTTATGGCAAGTCAAAGGTCAACCTAAAGGGAGACTTCGATAAAATTAACAAATCTCTTTTCGAAGAAAAATTAAAATTAAAGGTAAAAGATTTTTATAACAAGACAGACAACAAGGACTTCAAGGCAGTGAGTGAAGTTAAACTTGACCTAAAGGAAAAAGTTGGCGAATATGAATTCACAGTTTACTACCCAGCAAACCCACTATATTTTTCAGGTGGACAAAAGGTTGAAGATGCTTCAATATTTGTGACAAATGCAAAGGTAGAAAATTGGACTGAATCAATTAAGTCAAACAACAGCGTCAAGGAAGCTTACACAAACTCAGGTTATTATGTAAATAAGATCGAATTAATTAACCAAGGACTAATAAATAAAATTTCTCTTATCAACACAGCAAGCACAGTTATCTTCTTAGTATTAACAGTGGGAATGATTGCTCTAATTTGGTTTGATAGGGGTAACTTTAAAATTTATCTTGGCGCCCTCTTCATAATGATCCCTGCTTTCTATAGGTTTATGGACAAGGGAACAAGCAACCTTGGTGTCCTAATAGTCTATCCAATCTTAGGATTTATTGCCTCAATCGCAGCAAGGCTACTTGCATCCGATGGCGACTTTAATATAAATAGCAAGGAAATAAAACAATCAGCTGCATTTTTATTAATGTACTTTGTTTTTTCACTAATTTTCTTTGTGATACCAAGAGTATTCATTGGATAAGTAAAGATTTAAGATTAAAACCAATTTATAAATACAAATATATGATATGACAATTAAATGAACAAAGGGATAAAGAATACTTGCAATATAGAAGATTATAGACTAATATAATTGTATAGTAATGATACAGAGAAATTGATGAAATCCAAAACTCTTTTATAGGATTAAAGAGTAAAAGACCTCAGTATTTAGATTTTGTCCCTTTGTTTTTTTGTGTTATTCTAAATTTTCTAAAACCAAGGAGGGTTTCAATTATGAAAAGGAAATTTCAAGAACCTATAATTAAAAGAATAAGGAAAACGATATTAGGTAAAAATAAATTTCGTTTTTTGACGGCAACACTTGCCTTTACAATGCTAACATCCTCTTTCTATTATCCTTTAAAAATGGATGTAGTAGCAGCCGGTGGCGTCCCACAAGTGGGGGGGGGTATTAGTAATCAGGATGTAGATGAATCTGCAAACCAAATTTTTGATAACTCCAAAATCAAAGATGCTGACTCTAAAACTCTTTCAGACATACTAAAATCATTACCGGAAAATGTTGAAAATAATAGCAAAGTCAATTCACAAATGGATGCCTTGGGAGACAAGGCTAAAGTAGAAGCCGGCAAGATAAAGGAAATCACGGAATTTGGCGGCTGGACTGCCATTGATGGCGGAAAGTTCGCCATTGCCAAGAAAACACAGTATGGATTCTTTCCTATAGGAACAATAAATGTCACAAGAGCTGGCGGAAAAGAGGGAGGAAAAGAAGAGGCTTTCGTACAAGAAAGTGTCCTTGACACAACAAATAACTATACTCTCCTATTAGGCAAAGCTGTAACAGGTGCGAACAGAACAGAACTAGCACATGAAGGCACTCCTCCATATAAGTACACCGGAGAAGGAAAAGAAATATCAAGAAATGTAAAGGGATTTAATGGTATAGAAAAAACCTTTAAAGCCTATTCTCCAGAAACAGGCTCAAAGGTTAAAGTTGGATTCAAAATAGGTTATACAGGAGATACCGATGGCAAAAAGGCCGGGTACAAAGTAGTAGTTCTTTCTCACAATCAAGATGATCAGTGGGCAGAAGTATATAATGAGAAATTCTATCCAACAAAAAAGGAATTCTTTCCAAAAGATGAGGATTCTGAATTGACACCAGCAAAAGATGGAAATGTTAAAGAACTTGATGTTACAGGAAAAACAAAAGACGAAGCAGAAAACTTAATAAACAAAAATAACCGAAAACCTAACGGAACAGTTGGCACATTTCTTAGTAAAGACATCCAACTACCTGTAGGAGCAACAGAATATAAGGTAAAAATTTCTATACCAGATTCTAGAGCAGATCAAGATAGGATAGGTATGAGCTACCAATCCAAGTATTTATTATACGCACTTCCTTTAAGTGGAGCTGATTTTAACATAACTCAAGATACAAAACAATTAGCAAAATCCCTTTTCACTCAAATTTACAACAAGCTGCTCGAAGAAAAAGCTGAAGATATAAAAAACAAGACACCGGAAAGTATCGCGGCTTATGAGGCTGAGTTGGAAAAAATGAAAGCTTTAGTTGAATCGACGGAGCTAAAGAGCAAGGCTGATTATGTAACAGCACTAGAGAAAGTTGAGCAAACACAGGAGAAATTAGTAAGCACGGTCCTCGATCTTGTTGCTCCGACGAAGAAAGTAGCCGT
>NZ_KQ960243.1:0-19682 GCF_001553125.1 Peptoniphilus sp. DNF00840 | reverse complement strand
TTTTTTGCCTGCTTTGTCATCAGTCTGAAGAGACTTATGAGAGTCTCTTTTTTATTTGTTTTTCTTTGAAATAAAAAATGCCACATTAACAAGTGGCAAATTTTTATAATTTAATTTTTATTTCCCATGACTTCTTCGTAAATTTCCTCTGACCTATCGAGGTAGATGTCAGATAGGCTGGCACGGAATGTTGGTGTACAAAAGAAGAGAGCAATAACAGCAATTACTCCAAATATTAGTGCAATTTGACCTGCTACGGGAGTAAATAATAATACAACAATTACAATGGCTGTAGATATCAAAGTAATCTTATAGGCCTTAACGCCTGCCATAAAGCTTTCAGAAAATAACTTTATACCTGCCTTAACAATAAGCTTAAGGCTTTTAAAAAAGGCCAGGTCTCTGTATCTATCATCTGCCATGAAGAAATTCATGTAGGCAAAAAGAAGCGATGTGAAAATTATTGCTAGGGTAAATAAAACTACAAAGCTTACAAATACTTTGGGATTTTCAACTGAATAAGAAGTAAATAAAAATCCTGCTCCTGAGGCAAGCATTGCAAGGGTAAGTAGGATCACAGCAATGGCTCCCGCCAAGATATTCATTAAAAAGACCTTGCCTGTCATAGTCTTTATTCCACTTATATAATCAGAAAAACTTCCCTCTCTATTATAAAGAAGTCCCCTGCAAATTATGTAGTCAAAAATAAAAGACACGAAGCCAGCAATAATTAAAAGGTTGCCGTCAAAAATATTTTGCAAGATACCCTCAAGTATTGCATCGACTATAAGAATTAATAGAATAGATACGTAATTGTACTTTCTCATTAAACCATCTCCTTAGATCTTTTTATAAAATAATTTTATCACAAATTTGTAAATTCCGTAATTCTTAAATCAATTAATTATTAAACCAAAAAAATATTGAAACCGATTTCTTTTTTATGCTATAATATTTTTCCAAGTTCAACAATAGGAGGTGAATTATGTTTTTAAAAAGAGAAGAAATAGTGAAAAAAATTGAAAAATCCATAAAGAAAAGTGAAAGATTTATTGGAGAGGGTGAGCTAGCAACTTACATACCAGAACTTGCCAATGTTGATCCAAATGGATTTGCCTTATCTATTGTAACTACAACAGGAGATGTTTACGACTTCGGTGATATAGACACTGTTTTCTCTATGCAATCTATTTCAAAAGTTATCTCACTTATAATGGCTTTAAAAGATAACACTATACAAGATGTATTTGAAAAAGTTGGGACTGAACCAACTAAATACAAGTTTAACTCTCTAATACCAATAGATGACAAACCATCTAATCCATTAATAAACGCTGGTGCCATTACAACAGCATCTTTAATAGTTGGTAAAGACGTGGACGAAAAGTTCCAAAGAGTTCTTAATTTAGTAAAGAAATTATCAGACAGCGAAAAAATCACTTTCTTAAAAGAAGTTTACTCATCTGAAATGGAAACTACTGATGTCAACAAATCAATTGCCTATTACCTACGAAGCAAAAAAATCTTTTCTTTAAATGCCGATGAAGTTCTAGACCTATATATAAGAAATTGTTCCATAGGAATTAATGCAAGTGAACTTGCTCATCTTGGAGCAGTTTTAGCTAATGGTGGTTCTGATCTTGTAACAGGCGACGAAATGGTTTCAAAAGAAGCAGTTAAAATTGTCCTTGCACAAATGGCATCCTGCGGTATGTATGAAGAAAGTGGAGAATTCCTTCTAAACGTTGGAATTCCATCAAAGAGTGGGGTCAGCGGAGCAATACTTGGCATCGTACCTGGTAAGTGTGGCATTTGCACTTATTCTCCAAGACTTGATGAGTCAGGAAACTCAATACGTGGCAAGAATCTTTTGAAAATCTTGTCAAACGATCTAAATTTAAACATATTTTTATAAGGAGTAATTATGGGAACTATAATTCAAACTATTCATGACATAGGAAATTTACTTGGGCAAAAAATGTATGCTGATGCCTTCTCAATGACCACTGGCCTTTTGAGTGACACTATTTATACATACTTGCTTATACCACTACTACTTGGAATTGGACTTTTCTACACTTTCAAAATCAAGGGTGGTCAAATAACAAATATTGGACATGCAATAAAGCTAATTTCTAAACCAGCTGAGGATAAAAACTCAATTTCCCCTTTTAAGGCTTTCACAATTTCAGCCGCATCACATATTGGTACTGGTAATATCGTTGGTGTTGCCGCAGCCGTATCTATTGGTGGACCTGGCGCAGTATTTTGGATGTGGGTAACAGCTCTTATTGGAGGAGCATCATCCTTTGTAGAAAATACTCTTGGTCAAGTATTTAAAGAAAGAAACCCTGATGGAACTTTCAAAGGTGGTCCTGCTTTTTACATGGAAAAGGCTCTTGGTAAACCAAAGCTTGCAGCCTTATTCTCCGTTGTAATAGCAGTAGTTTATGGTATTAACTTTAACGCAATGCAAGCTAATACAATCGCTGCTGGATTTAACTCTTCTTTTGGTCTTGACAAAAAAATAGTAGCGTTTGTACTAATAATCCTAGCTGGATTAATTATCTTTGGTGGACTAAGAAGAATCGCTGATGTAACAAGTTTACTTGTACCTTTTATGGCAATTATCTATATGGCAGTTGTACTTTTCATAGTAATAAAGAACATTGCTCTTGTACCACATATGTTTGGTCTAATCTTCAAAGGAGCTTTCTCCCTTAAAGCAGGCTTCGGCGGCTTATTTGGAACAGCAATCCTAAATGGTATTAGACGTGGACTTTTCTCCAATGAAGCTGGAATGGGTGCAGTACCAAACGCATCAGCAGTAGCAGATGTTTCTCACCCTGCAAAACAAGGTCTTATCCAAGCACTTGGAGTTTATCTAGACACAATCCTTGTTTGTTCAGCAACAGCTTTCGTTGTAATCTTATCTGGCGAAGGAATTTATGCATCAGACCTAAAAGGATTAGAAATCACACAAGCAGCCCTTGCAAATGAAGTTGGCGGTTGGTCAAACTACTTCCTAACATTCTGTGTATTGATGTTTGCCTTCTCTTCAATTGTTGGTAACTACTACTACGGAGAAAATAACATCTTAAAGCTAAACTTTGGTAAAAATGCCCTTAATATCTACAGGGTAATTGTCCTTATAGCTGTAATTCTTGGTTGCGTTGGGGACTTCTCAATTGTTTGGAACACAGGAGACGTATTCATGGGTATTATGGCAGTAATCAACTTAGTTGTATTAATATTCTTAGGAAAAATCTCTGTTGGTGTTTACAATGACTATATGAAACAACTTAAAGAAGGAAAAGATCCTGTATTTAACCCAGGCGATGTAAAAGAACTTAAACCTTACATGGATAAAATTACTGCATGGAATAAAAAATAAAAATCGTAAATTGTAGTGTGTACCCTCTTTACTTGGTAAGCAAGTAATGAGGGTATTTTTATATATAAGAAGCTATTCCCATAAAATGATATTACAAAACTCCAGACTGGGGTATAATAAGAATACAATATACATAAAGGAGGAAGACATGAAGAAAATACTTGGCGCTCTAGTGGCAAATGCCTTGTCATTTTACCTACTAGACCTAATGTTTAATAATGTATATTTTGAAAAAGCAAGTGCCTTTGTGGCAATGGCAATAATTTTTTCACTGGTTAACCTTACAATAAAACCAATCCTAAAGGTTTTGTCCTTCCCAATTACACTTTTAACACTGGGCCTATTCTCACTTGTTGTTAACGCAGTGGTCCTTAACCTTGCCTTTAGCCTTGTGCCCGCAGCCCACATCGGAAGCTTTGGGACAGCCTTCTGGGCATCAATAGTCCTAAGCTTTATAAATAATGCCATAAGAGAATTTATAAGCAATAACTTTAACTAAAAATTTTAAAAGAAGCCGTAGGAGAAAAAAATCCTGCGGCTTCTTTATTAACGGTTTTTAATTACATCAGTTGCAAGTTCAAGCATTTCAATGGCAAGGTTAAAGTTTTCGCCAAAGAGGTCGAAGACAGCATCTTCAGAAAGGACTCCACAAAGAAGGTCATCTGGTAACTCACCCTTATCATACCTCTCTAGGTCGTCAAAATATTCTTGAGAGCTGTAATAATTGCTAAGCTTCATATATTCATCTTTGTGGTCAGCAAACTTTTCAATTGAAGCTCTTAGGTCTTCAATCAAAGCATTGTGATCATTTAAAATCTTTTCCATCTCACTAATTCTCTTAACAGGATCCATAACATCCTCCTTTATAAAATAAGAAAAACTCTTTTGCATTTACGATTATAATATAAAACTTTTGTCTAGGAGGGAATTTCTATAAATTTAACCTAAACTTAACAAAAATAGCTGACTCCTAAAAGTGTCAGCTACAAAAATTTATTTTATTAGTCTTCCATTAAATACTTCACTGTTACTGCTGCCATGGTCTTGGCACATACTATCATAGCATCTTCTCTGATGTCAAATTTAGGATTGTGGTTTGCATAGGGTGCGTCTTCTTTTTTTGCTCCTACAAAGTAAAAACAAGATGGCCTTTCCTTTGCGTAGTAGGCAAAATCTTCTGATGCTGTTTGAGGTCCTCCATCGTAAATTTTTTTGACTTCTTTTATATCTGCTTCTTTGATTGCATCTACTACAAGGTCTGTCATGGCTGGGTCATTGTAGAGGACTGGATAGTCGCTTTTGCATTCTACTTGGACTTCCATCCCAAAAGTTTCGCCAATTCCCTTGGCAATTCTTTCTATTTCTCTTTCAATTTTTTCTCTTGTTTCATCTGACATAGACCTTATGTCTCCTGTTAATCTCACAGAGTCCTTTATTATATTAAAGCTTCCTTCTCCCTCAAAGGAACCAATTGTGACAACTCCATTTTCAAAGGGAGACACCCTTCTTGATACAATAGTTTGAACTGCTGTGACAAAGTGTGAAGCTGCAACTATAGAATCATTTGCTAGGTGAGGCATAGATCCATGACCGCCTACCCCTTGGAACTTAATAGAAAACTTTGACCTACCTGTTTGGGTATTGCCCTTGTGGTATTGGACTTCTCCGTAGTCCATTGCTGACATTACGTGAATACCAAATACATTATCCACCCCGTCAAGGACCCCAGCTTCAATCATTTGCTTTGCTCCTCCTGGAGGTGTCTCTTCTGCGTGTTGGTGGATAATTACAATCTTACCCCTTAGTTGGTCTTTCTTTTCTCGCAAGATGTCTGCCAAAACCATTAGGTAGGCTGTGTGGGCATCGTGACCACAAGCGTGCATTACTCCTTCATTTTTTGATGCAAAGGGAAGTCCTGTCTCTTCTTGAATTGGAAGGGCGTCAAAGTCTGCCCTAAGTCCAATAGTCTTGCCAGGCTTACCTGTGTCAATGACAACCCTAAGTCCATTGCCTCCCATATTTTTTGTGACTTCCACATCCTTGCCCTTGTAGTAGTCAGCGATGTATTTTGCAGTTTCAACTTCTTCAAAGGAAAGCTCTGGGTTCTCATGAATGTGGCGACGGTGTTCTACCATCTCATCTTGTCTCTTATCTATTTCGTCAAAAATTTCTTTAAGTAACATATTCTCCCCCTCTTTAATTTTTATTTGACTAAATTATACTCCTAAAAATTTGCATTTAAAAGGGACTAGAAAACTAGCCCCACTTAATTTTATAAATTTTTAAACTTAGTCTTTCTTAAAGAACTCTACTCCTCCTGTGAAGATGTCTTCAAGTTCCATATCCCTAATGTTCTTAAATGTGTTTTCTACAAATCTTTCGCTGTGTCCCATCTTGCCAAGGATTTTTCCGTCTTCTGACATTAGTGCTTCTACGTTTAATGCTGAACCATTTGGTGCATCTGCGTAGCAAAGAGCAACTTGTTCCTTGTCTAAGATTTCCTTGATAGCTTCTTCACTTGCAATGAATCTTCCTTCTCCATGAGAAATTGGAACCTTATAAGTTTTGCCTTCTTCTAGTTTTACAAGCCATGGTGAATTGTTGGACATGACAACTGTGTCCACAACTCTTGCAATGTGTCTTGAGCAAGTGTTGTATGTTAAAGTTGGATCGTCTTCTTCAAGGTCCTTGATCTTGCCATAAGGAAGGAGTCCTGTCTTAACTAGGGCTTGGAAGCCGTTACAAATTCCAAGGATTAGTCCGTCGTTAACTTCTAATAGAGTTTCGATTGCCTTCTTAACTTTTTCTGACCTAATTACATTGGCGATAAATTTACCGGATCCACCTGGCTCATCTCCTAGTGAGAAGCCTCCAGGTATTGCAAGGATTTGTGCCTTATAAATTTTTTCTGCCAATTCCTCTATAGATTCTTGAAGGGCCTTGTCGTCCTTGTTCCTAAAGATTACAACTTCTGCTTTTGCTCCAGCTCTTTCAAAGGCTCTTGCTGTATCGTATTCTGAGTTTGTGCCAGGGAAGGCTGGTATAACAACCTTAACCTCATCAACTGGCTTCTTAGACTTCATCCTTCTCTTTGGAGCCTTAGCTTGGTCAATCTTTTCTAATTTATGTGAGTCAAGTGGCTTGAAGATTTTATCCATTCTTGTGAGATATGCCTTAGATAACTTTTCTATATCTAGTTTTTCTCCGTTAACAATCATTTCATCTTCTTTAAAATCACCTAGTTTTTCTATGAAGTCCCTGTCTTCTAGGTACTCAACTATAAAGGATCCGTAAAGTGGTGAGTAAAGGTCATCTAGTTTTATGTCAAAGCCCACATTGTCTATTGCCATTTCAAAAATTTGTGGAAGGCTTCCCTTGTGAGTTATAGCTGCGGCAGAAATTATATTTCCTCCTTCAATTTCTTTTTGAAGATTTAAGAAATTTTCTTTTGCCATATCAAGGTCAAGTGCCCCAATGTCATCTCTCTTAGTTCTTATAAGACCAAGCTTGCCCTTGCCCTTAAATTCTGGACTGATGATGTTTTTCGCATCCACAGTATTCACTGCAAAGGAAATTAGAGTTGGTGGAACATTTATGTCTTCGAAGCTTCCACTCATGGAGTCCTTGCCCCCAATTGGTGGTGCGTCAAAGAATCTTGATGCCTTTAGGGCTCCAAGAAGTGACTTAAGTGGTTTTGACCATGCCTTCTTGTTGTCCATCCTTTCATAGAATTCTTGGAAGGAAAGTCTAATGCCCTCTAGTGGCGCTCCTGCTGCCACAAGTTTTGCAATTGATTCAACTACTGCATAGTAGCCACCAAGAAATTGTGATTCAAAAGATAATTCTGGATTAAATCCATAGGACATAACTGAAGCTGTTTTTGATTCGCCATCATCTGTTGGGATAAGGGCTGCCATAACTTGGGCTGGTGTGTTTTGCTTTTTGCCCCCAAGAGGTTGCAAGACTGTTGATGCGCCTACTGATGAGTCAAAGAGCTCAATCATATTCCTCTTAGAAGTTATATTTAAGTCTTGTAAATATTTTTCAAGTTCTTCTAGTCCATCTTTCTTGTTTAAGAATTTTGGAAGGTCTTCACTTACAACTTCAACTTCTTCAAACCTCTTTGCTCCAGTTTGGTTTACAAAGTCGTAACTCATATCGCAGATAAGTTCATCCTTGTAGTACATCTTTAATCTCTTGTCGCCAGTTACCCTAGCAACTAAGGTAGCTTCAAGATTTTCCCTCTCAGCAAGTTCCATAAACTTGTCTACGTCGTCTTTGTCTATAACAACTGCCATTCTCTCTTGAGATTCTGAAATTGCAATTTCTCTTGGCTTTAGTCCCATGTACTTTAGGGGAACCTTGTCAAGTTTTACTTCGATGGAGTCAGCAAGCTCGCCAATAGCAACTGAAACTCCACCTGCACCGAAGTCGTTACACTTTTTGATTAGCTTTGCTGCTTCAGGATTTCTAAATAGTCTTTGGATTTTTCTTTCTTCTGGAGCGTTACCCTTTTGCACTTGGGCAGATTCTGTTTCAATAGATGAAACCTTGTGGGACTTTGATGAGCCAGTTGCTCCACCAATGCCATCTCTACCAGTCCTTCCACCAAGAAGGATAACTACATCTCCTTCAGTAGGTTCGATTCTCTTTACATTTTCAAGAGGACAAGCTGCTATAACTGCACCAGTTTCCATCCTCTTTGCCACATAACCTGGGTGGTATAATTCGTCAACAAGTCCAGTTGCAACTCCAACTTGGTTGCCGTAAGAAGAGTAGCCAAGTGCTGCTTCTGTGACAATTTTCTTTTGTGGCAATTTTCCCTTAAGAGTTTTTTCAATTGGAGTAAAAGGATCTCCTGCTCCAGTTACCCTCATGGCTTGGTAAACATAAGACCTGCCAGAAAGTGGGTCTCTTATAGCACCACCAAGACAAGTTGATGCACCGCCAACGGGTTCAATTTCTGTTGGGTGGTTGTGGGTTTCATTCTTAAACATAAGTAGGTAGTCATGGTCTTCTAGCTTGCCCTCAACTTCTACCTTTGCCTTGATCTTTACAGAGCAGGCATTTATTTCAGATGAAACTTCTAGGTCGTCTAGCTTTCCATTTTTTCTAAGTTCCTTGGATAAAATTGTGCCAAGTCCCATTAGGGTAACTGGCTTTTTAACTCCAAGTTCTTCTCTCATCTTTAAATAGTCGTCAAAAACTCTTTTGATTTCTTTATCAAGTTCAGTAACAACATTAAAGTCAACATCAAGCTCTGTGTTAAAAGTTGTATGCCTGCAGTGGTCAGACCAATAAGTATCAATTATTGCCACTTCAGTTTCATTTGGGTCCCTGTTTTCTGACTTGAAGTAGTCTTGCAATACCTCTAAGTCTTCTGGACTCATGGCAAGGGACTTTTCTTCAACAAACTTAATAAGTCCGTCCTTGTCAAGTTTATTAAAACCTTCATATACTTGGTTTTCGTGATTTTCCTTTGCATCTTCCCTAAGTTCAGTTTCCTTATATACGTCAACTTCTTGGGAGTCAACAGGATTAATTAAGAAGGCCTTAATCTTTTCAAGGTCAGCTTGACTTACTCCTCCAATGTCATAAACTTCTGTGACCTTGGCTCTTAGCTTTTCGTCAGTGAAAAGGGCAAGAGTTTGGATAAGTCCCTCTTCTCTGTTGTCAAATTGTCCTGCTTGGTATTGGATTCCAATAGGATTTTCAAAGGAAGCTTCTAATTTTTTGTAGTCTTCATAATAAACTTCTTCTACTGGAGCTTCATAAAAAACGCTGGCTAAAGTTTTTTCTAGGCTTTCGTCTTTTATGTCTACATCATATCTCCTGTAGGTTTTTATATAAGTAGTTTCGATTCCAAGAGAGTTTTTAATTTCTTCTCTTAGGGCCTTTGATTGGTGGTCAAATTCATTTTTCTTGCAGATATAAATTCTCTTAACATTATTTTTCATCTTGAACTAACTCCTTTGGCTCCACTGCGTAAGTTCCATTAAAGCAAGCTTCGCAGAATTTATTTTCTTTCATCAAAGTAGCATTTAACATTCCCTCCATAGATATAAAGGCAAGGGAATCTGCTCCAATCTTCTTCCTCATTTCTTCCACAGAATAATTTGCAGCAATAAGTTTTTGTCTGGAAGGTGTGTCAATTCCATAGTAGCAAGGGAACTTTACTGGAGGAGAAACTATTCTCATGTGGACTTCCTTGGCTCCAGCCTTTTTCATTCTCTTGATAAGATTTTTTGAAGTTGTTCCTCTTACAATGGAGTCATCAACTAGGATAATTTTCTTTCCCTTTAAAACAGTTTCAAGAGGGTTGAGTTTTAATTTTACAGAAAGCTCTCTTTCTTCAGCAGTTGGTTTTATAAAAGTCCTTCCCATATACCTGTTCTTTACAAGACCTTCGGCAAAAGGAATTCCAGATTCTTGGGCATAACCCATGGCGGCTGGAGTACCAGAGTCGGGAACTGCAATTACAAGGTCTGCCTCAACAGGAGCTTCTCTTGATAAAATTTCCCCGCACCTTCTCCTAAAGTTGTAGGAATTAACTCCGTCTAAGGTAGCGTCAGTTCTTGCAAAATAAACATATTCAAAGATGCAGTGTTTCTTTTCATCTTTTTCAAAATAGTCTGAGTGAATTCCATCCTTATCCACAACAATAATTTCTGAAGGTTCAACATTTCTTATGGCATCAGTTCCAATAATTTCAAGAGGAGCATTTTCAGAGGCAATTATTACTTCTCCATTTTTTGCCCTGCCAATAAGAAGTGGTCTAAAACCATTTGGGTCCCTAAAGGCAATTAACTTGTCTTCAAAAAGCATTACAACACTGTAGGCTCCCTTTATCCTTGCCATAGTTTTCTTAACTGCTTCCACAATGTCGCCCTTGTAATATTTTGCAACTAATGAAAGGATAACTTCTGTGTCAATAGCAGTTTGAAAAAGCATGCCTTCATCTTCAAGTTCATCCCTAATAGATTGATGGTTCACAAGGTTTCCATTGTGAGCAAGTGCAAACTCCCTGTTCTTTGAAAAGGCAAGTAGGGGTTGTGAGTTGTACTTATAGGATCCACCTGCTGTCGCATAACGAACGTGACCTATACCAACATTTCCCTTTAGCTTTAAAAAACTTTCCTCATCAAAGTTGTCGTAGACAAGTCCCATACCCTTGTCTAATATCATGTCCTTGCCATTAAAAACGCAAATACCTGATGCTTCTTGTCCCCTGTGTTGAAGGGAATTGAGTCCGTAAAATAATTTCTTGCTCACATCATTTTGTGAGTATATCCCAATAACGCCACACATTATTCTTCCACCTCGTTCTTCCTAAAATAAAAATCTTCCATTCTTCCTCCAATTAAAAAAGCTCATCAAAAAGATGAGCCAAAAATACATATTAAAAAATTAGTCGCAAATATAGAGTCTATAAGGCCGTGAAATTTATCCCTAAATAATTTTGAATTCATAGGATATGACAACATAGCTAATAACCTCCATAATGTAATGAATTAATTATATCATAAATTTTTTTATATTGTGGAAATACATTTGAATTTTAAATTTTTCTTGATTAATTATTATCTAGGTCTTAACAAGTTTTTTCTTATAAGCTTCTAAAAATAATTTTATTCTTCCTTCTTCTTTGCCGCCAAGCTATCCACCATGAAGATGGCAATCATTGTGTAAAGAAGCCAAGACTTCTGTGGATAGGAAAGATAAATTGGTTCCCAGATAGGCTTAAACTTCTCCTTGTAAGCTCGTAGACCTTCAAAGGAGTAGAACTTGTAGCCAAACTTATAGACCAAGTAAGCAATCTTTTCTTCCACAAAACTATTGCTATTGATTCCAACATTGGAGAGTGGTGCCATACCCATTTCAAAATATTTTTTACCCTTGTCCTTAAAGTAGAGGAAGAGATTTAAAAATAAATATTCCATAATGCTGTTGGGAGTTCCCTCTCTATAATACCTCATGAGGTCAATTGTTGCCCAGGTATCTCCAGGGTGGGGCATAATATTTGCAAAGGCAAGGATCTTTCCATCTGCATCTTTTACTATTGCCATGTCACAAAGGCCCAGATAGTCCCTGTCGAAGTAGCCAAGAGAAAATCCCTTTTCCCTTCTTCCTCCAAGCCAGTCATTTGAAATTTCTTCAAGAGTATCTAAGAAGTCCTTGTCAAAGGGACCACTTACTACTTCAAAAGTGTAAGAGTTCTTTTCAAATTTTGACATTACATTTCTTTGTGACTTGTGGTCACGACCCTCCAAGCTAAATTCTTCTAGGTCAATGGATGCAGTTTCACCAAACTTTATAAAGGAGAAGCCAAAGTCATGAAGCTTAATAGTTTCTTCTTCTCCAACTTCATAAAAAATTGCCTTGTAACCATAGAGGTCTGCATCACTTACAAATTTTTCAAGTAGCTTCTTGTAGTCCTCCTTCTTGCCAAAGGGTGAGCCCATGACAATAACCCTATCCCAGTAGGTGTAAAGGGATATACCACAAGTTGCCTGACCCTCTTCTTCATAGTAATAAATTTTCTTATCACCAACTAGGGCAAGAGGAGCTTCTGGTCCAGACTCGTAGTCTGATAAAATCTTCATGACCTTGTCTATGTCTAACTCTTCACCTAACTTAACTCTTTCGCCCTTTAAATATCCTATCAAGGTCTTCATTATAAAAATTAAAATCAAGAAGAAGAAGAAAACGTTGAGGAAGGACCTTTCAAAGGGAATCAAGAGAAAGTCCTTGTAGTTTATGGGAGTGAGCCTATAATTTAAAGCCACAAAATAAATTGTCACAAGAGAGATTGATGCAAGGACAAGTAGGTCCAGAGTGAGGGTCTCTGGTGAGTAAACAAATTGCTCTCTTGTTGCCACATCTTTAGTTTTTACACCAAGGTAAATTAATATTAAGATGTATAAAATTTCAATTAAGCCAAAGCCTGAAAAGATTGAATAAATTAAGGCTAGGCTCAAAATTATTAGACTTAGTCTTCCTGCCCTCTTCACTCTTTCCCTCTTAGCTCGTCCCAAAATAATAAAGGCAAGCCCAAAGATTATGCTTGGGAATTGGTAGAGCAAGTTGGCATTTATGGGAGAAAAATTTCTAAGCCAATGAAACTTTGACAGCTCGTCGGGAATTGTGGATGAAAAAATCATAAAGACCCCACCAAGGTAGAGCATGAGAGAAAAGAGATCAAGACCCAGAGACTTTATTATTCTCGAGGGAATTTTGTCATTCTTCTCATCAAAGATAGATCCCAAGTCATGAACAAAAAATACTGCACCTAGCATAAAGGGAAGGATGTAGTAAAAGAGTCTGTACAAGAGAAGCCAGGATAAAATTAAATCTGTTTCAATCCCAAAGGACTTTAAGGCACCTAGGATAACAAGTTCAAAGGATCCCAAACCACCTGGTATAAAGGAAGCAAGACCAAGGATGCATCCAATTACAAAAACTCCAATGACCTTAAATACACTAAGTCTTACACCAAGAAAAAGTCCTATTGTGTAGAAGAAAAGACTTGCACAGGTCCATTCAACAAGGGAAACCAAGGACACGTCTCTTGCGTATTTTTTGGAAATGGAAAAATCTCCATCATTTTTAAATTTTGAAACAAAAAACAAAACTGGATAGTAGAGGATTGCTCCAAAAAGCCAAGGGCTATAGTGGAGGAGAACTTCCTCTCTTGATATGAGTATATAAATTAGGGACAAGAATGCCCAGATTGATAGACCTGCTATGTCAAACAAGAGGGACTTAACTAAAAACTTTAAAAGATTTTTGTCCTCCTTGCCCTGTCCATAGTATCTTATCCTAAGACCGAGATTTATAACTCCGCCAAAGCCTATTAGGTTGTTAAAGGAGTTAACTGTAATAGACCTTTTGATTATGTAGGACTTCTTCCTGTCCAGTTTCAAGAAGTCACTTAACAAGATGTCATAAAATATCATTGGGGATACGGCAAGAAAACCCAAGACTCCCATAGCAAAAACTTTTACCAAGGAAAGTTGATAAAAGATTGCTGAAATTTCTTCTAAGGAAATCTCCCTTCTTAGTTTTGTAAATTCAAGGACAACAAGTAATATGACCCCGCCAAGGAAGATGGGCCTTATCCAAGATAATATTTTTTTTAAATTCTTCATTTCTTCACCTCTTTTTTTAAAAAATCAAGGACCACCTTGTTGTACTCCTTGGGGTTTGACCTGGCAACCTTGTGACCGTGATTTTTTATAATGTATAATTTAGATTTTTTTATTTTTTTAGCAATTTTATAAAAGTTCTCAAGATAAATTAAGTCCCTTTCTCCAGCCAAAATTAAAACTGGGAAGTCAAACTTCTCGTAGTCCGAGTCCTTTATCTTTAGCTTAGAAAAAATCAATGAGTAGACAGAGAAATAATATTCAAGACTTGTGAAGATCTTGGATAAAAACAATAAGTTGTAGTAAAAAATATAAGATAAAATCCTTGGTATCAACTTGACTTGAGAAAATTCTTTGTTGGGAGAATTTAAAATAAGTCTTTTAACCCTATTTGGAAAATTCTTGGCAAAGGTTAGGGCAAGATTTGCTCCATCAGAAAAGCCGAGAAGGTTTATCTTATTAATTTTTAAAAAGTCCAAGACATCTAGGACATCAAGAGATAGGTCCTCCATATTTAAGTCCTTAGACCTGTCACTCTTCCCGTGACCTCTTGTATCCATGGCGATTACTCTGTAAATTTTTTTAAATTCCTTTATTTGCTTTTCAAAAAAATTGGAATCATCGCCGTTGCCATGAAGGAGAAGAAGGTCCTCGCCCTCTCCAAGAATTTTTACAAAAATCCTTGCACCGTCACGAACTCTAATAAATTTTTCCATACCATCACCTCACTCGTCCCTCTCTACTTGACCTATTGTACCACTATTTTCTTATTTTTTCTTAAAAGAAGCTTATATTCTATTAGTCATACGGAATCAAATTATAAATGTCTAAAAATTTTTTAAGATGCTTTTATATTTATTGCTTACAAAAAATAATTTTGCTAAAATATCTACCGATAATATTTATCAATTTAGGGAGGACACAATGATTAAAAAAACATCTGTGATTTTTATCTTGTGCTTAACGCTTTTATTCAATTCAATAAGTGTATTTGCACAAGCTACAAATGACAAAAAAGTAAGTTTAAAACTAGAGCATAAGTATGATAAATATATGGAATTTTCCATAGAGCCAAAGGAGACCATAGATAAAATTTCGGGCATAATGACTGACACGGTTTTTAAGCACGAAAAAATTTCAAAGAATTACATCGGTTGGACTTTTGGAAAAAAGGGTTATGCTATTGAAAATGGAAAACTCTACATAGAGACTATTAAGAACAAACATACTATAACTCTTGAGCTAAATGATGGAAGAAAGCTTCATTTTATCCTAAAGGATGGCAAGTGCGAAAGCATAGACCTAGCACATCCACCAAAGGGAAAAATTCACTTAAAGCTAGAGGGTTATTTTGAAGGTGCTCTTGTGGGACAAAGAAAGTATGATGCAGTAAGTGCATCAACTGGAGCTGCAAGTGACAACAAGAACTCCGACATAAAAGTCTATGGTCAAATAACCGAAGAAAACCAAGCTCCTAATCCAAAAGCTTGGAAAGAGCTTTCCAAATCTGATATAGAAGTTGATAAGGGCTTAACAAAAATAACTTTAGACCCTAAGTCTGGAATGAAAGCTAACTTTAACGCTTCGGACTCTTCAATTACCCTAGCAGGTGAACCAAAAAATGTTGGTGACTATCCTGTAAAGGTAGAACTAGTTGATATATATGGAAGAAGGGCTACTAGTAATGCTGCTTGGTTCTCTGTTTCTGATATAAAATCAACTTACCTAGACAAGGTTATGAAGGATGTAAATACAAAACTTAAAACAACTCAAAATAACAAGGTCTTATTCAATCAAGAACCTTGGTATATTGGTTATTTCAATGAAAATAATAAGGGAGCTAATCAATCCTTTACTGTTCCCAAGAACATAAATCTATGGCTAGGATCTCATGAAAGTGGAACCTATGGACAATTAGGATTGATTTTGCCAATAAGTGAAAATCCAAATAGAGAGAAATTCCAATATAGACCTGATGAGGAAAGAATTCCTATTCAAAATTTCATCCTAGAAGAAGGAACTAATCTTACACTTGTAAATATGAAGGTCTTCTCTGGAGTAAATATAATTGTAAAAAAAGGTGCTACTTTAAATGTTCATGATTCATCAATTTATGGAAGAATAACAGTTGATGGCGGTAGACTTAGGATAAACTACGATCCTAAGGGAACTTTTAAAGGTGAACTTGGAAAATCTTCAGGTGCAAAAGTTGTTTCTGGATCATCTATCCAAGGACAAATCATCCTAAAGGATGGAGCGGTTTTGGAAAGCTCTTATATTTATTCAAATACAAATAATTTGACAGATGCCAATAAGGCTATAAGAAACACAAGACCTGTTGTCCTTGTTAAGGGTAAGGCCTTTATAAAGGGAAATGTTTTTGTAAAAGGAGATGAATCTCCAACAGGAAGCGAAGCAAATGGCTTGCCTTATAGGGGTCAAACTGGTATGGAAATTGATGGTGGATCTCTTACTGTCTTAAAGGATTCAAATCTTTATGTATATGGTGGTGGAACCGCTGCAACTACATCTCGTGGTGGTAATGCCCTTGTTCTTAAAAATAAGGGTAAAGTTTTAGGTGACGGAGGTCTTGCCCTTATGGGTGGAACTGGTCAAACTGGAGAAGGTGGCTACGCTGCTTGTGGAGATGGAATAATCTCTACAAAGTCTGCTTACCTAAGAGGTGGAAATGGAAACACTGAAACACCTGCAAAGGAAAATAGTGTTAAAATAACAAAAAATGTTATAGGAAGTATCAATAACGGTAAAAATGGAACCGGCAAAGTAGCAGAAGAATATCCTGAGTTCTGGGGACACAGTTCTATTCCTAAGATATTAGATGAGAAGAAAATAGGAAGTAATCTTATCAATCCATCAGGAGATAATAAAATTGAAGGCGAAACTCCACCTGCTTTTGAAGACAAAAAACCAGGCAAATTCCTAAAAAGAGTTGAACTTGTTACTAATCCTTTCCACAACAAATCAACACAAATAAATGGAAAAAGCGACGACTCAAAGGAATGGATAAATAAATTAGCTAAGGGCGAGGGAGAGGTTAAACTTGGAGAGGAAAAGTTAAGCCTTGTTAAAGATGAAGTTCTTGGACAAAAGGGCTATAAGGTCGAAGGTGATTTCCTTTATGTTTATGGAATTAAGATTGGTGATACAGTTAATATAAACGTCCCTGGTTATATTCCAATAATTTTAGATGCAATTGCAAATTCAAATCCTAACATTGCATATATGTTAGTTCTCCATAAGGGAGAAAAGGAAGAAAGACCTTATCTTCCTGAAAAAGAGGTTGATATTTCAGATGAAAGTGTCAATGCTGCAAAAAATTATATTAAGGATATTACAATAAATGAATCTGCCCTAAATCAACCAGGTGTAAATATTGATAAAAATTCTTCAACTATAGGTGATTTCAAAACTGCAATTAAAGAAGCTAAGGAACTTGCTAACAAAACAAGTCTTAACGATAAAGAAAAGAAGGAACTTGTTTCTTACTTCAATAATAAGTTTGAAGAACAAACAAAAAATATTAAACTGGATATGAATCTAGAAGATAAAAAAGTTATAACTAATAAATATGATAACCGTAGGCTCCATGCACAATTAAATGATGGAAAAGTAAGTTACTCCTCTGAGTTGCAAAATCTATCCAAGGACTCCTATCCTAAACTTACAATTTATAGGATTGATAAAAACTCCTATGAAACAAGACAAAATTTAGATGCAACTTCTGTGGCAACTGTTCCAAAATTTGAAAATCACATTTTAGATGGAAAATACTATGACATTAAGAAGCTTCCAAATAACAATCAAGATAGGACTTCTGTGACAAGCAATAAATATGAAATAAGTATTAAAGAAAATGAATTAAAAAAAGGCTTTCCAAATACGGAACTTTTAAAAATTGTTTTCTCTGTAGAACTTGCTAATGGCATTGAAGCAAAAAGCTCTGACTTTGTATTTCTAAATGACACAAATACTGAAGATAAGCCTAGTGAAAATCCATCAAGAGAAAATAACAATACTTCAATTGTAGAAGAAAAAGATCCTATTAAAGAAGAGGTAAATAAAAATATTTCCAAGCCAAAGACAGAATCCACAGGTCATTATGAATACAGGCTAACAAAAAAATATTCGCCAACAAAAGTTAAGCATACTAAAAAGACTTCTCAAAAATCTTTTATAGCTGGCTATCCTAATGGATTATTTAAACCAGATAGTTCTGTCACAAGAGCTGAAGCTGCTCAAATGCTTTGGGTCTTAGAAAATGCCACTGCATCAAATTTAAAAGCAGATTTTAAGGACACAAAAGACTCTTGGTACAACCAAGCTCTTAACTATACAAGATCTAAGGGAATGTTGCTTGCTAAGGATGGTAATATTAGGCCTGATGTCCCTATGACTAGGGGAGAATTTGTTAGAATGTTATACCCTCTTCTAGCAGATAAGTCAGGTGGACCAAGATTTAATGATATTGCAGGTCATGAGTTTGAAGCCGCAATATTAAGAGCCAGTGCCAATGGAATAATAAAGGGCTATCCAGATGGAAGCTTTAAACCTGATGGAAAAGTCACAAGAGCAGAAACAGTTACTATGCTTAATAAATTATCTAATAAATATTTGACATTAGATGACTTAAAGAAAAATAATTCTAAAATAAAAGAATTTTCTGATGTTAAAAAATCTCATTGGGCATACTTGCAAATTATGTCAGCTGTAAACTACTCTATCATAAATGAAGTTACAGAAACTTATTACACTTATAAGGATGGATATGAAGAATCTTGGGACAAGGTTTGGGTTGAAAATTCTAATGAAGTTTCTGAAGATAAGGACCAAAATAATAAACCAGATTCAAATGCAAAAAAGGATTATATTGAAAGTAAATTAGATGACAAAACTTCTAATGTTAATATCGAAGGAAAATTTACTAAAGAAGCAAAGCTTGTTGTTGTAGATAAATCCACTACAAAAGATGGTAAGCTTACAATAACAATTCCTGAAACTATTTTAAAGGATTATAAAACTTTAAAACCTGCACAAGACAAGCTTTATGAAATCGTAAAATCCTTTGATATAAAAATACTTGGCGACTATCAAGGAAAACTTAAAATAAACTTGCCTGTTGGTGAAGAAAACAATGGAAGAAGGGCTATTATAAAGCACCTTTCAAAGAATGGTTTAAAAACTTATACATCAACTGTCGAAAAGGGCAGCGTAAGCTTTGAAGTAGATAGCCTATCACCTTTTGTTGTTATAGTCGAAAAGGATAAAGTTGATAAGGAACTTGTAAATCTAAAGAAACAACTCCAAGAAAAAATTGATCTTGCAAAGGCAAAAGATGAAACTAAGTTTACAAAAAAATCCTTTGATGCCTTGAAAGCCGAGATAGCAAAAGCAGACTCCTTAAAAGATTCTAATGATAAGGAAGCTTTAAAAGTGGCCTTAAAAGACTTGCAAAATTCACTTGACTCTTTGATAACAATTGGCGATTCATCAATACTAGAGAAAAAGCTAGAAGAAGCCTTTAAACTAACAAAAGATGAATCTTACACAGAAGATTCAAGGAAAACTTTAGAAAACTTCTTAAATAGCTTTACAGTATATGACTTCGATAATGCTACAGAAGATGATATTAAGCATGAGTTAAAGCTAGTTGAAGAAGCAATTGCTAAACTTGTAAAAAAACCAAGCCAAGTGATGGTAGAAGTATTAATTAATAAGGGTGGCTCTTCAAGTGATAGTCTAAAGGGAATTCTTGGAAAAACTTTCGCAGATTTGACAAGTCCTTCTGGTAGCTACAAGATTGAAAATCCTAGTATGAGTAGTAAAGTCTTCCTTGGTTGGAAAATAAATGATAGCTTAGAACTTTTATCAAGTGAAGCCTTGAATGCAAAAGTCCTTACACAAGATATGGTTAAGGATGGAAAAATTAAAATTTCTGCTGAGTTTAAAGATGAAGTTAAGCCTTCACAAAAAGACGCTAAGACACCTAAGTTTATATTAGATAAGAAAAATAAGGCAATTGCCATAGACAGAAATAATGAAGACACAATTGCTTGGCTTAACCTTCTAAAAGGCTCTACTGTTAGCCTTTCTATATATCCTAGTGGAGAAAAACTAAATTATAC
>NZ_KQ960242.1:0-2115 GCF_001553125.1 Peptoniphilus sp. DNF00840 | reverse complement strand
TTTGTCCCAGAATATCTGCGTGCATCACTTCTACTGGCGCACTAAATACCTGTCCTTCCGTAGGATGCTCTTCTTCCTCTTGACCCTTTTCTCTTAAGTCTGCCAATGCTGTATCAAGTAAATCTATTAACCTTGCAAGTTCTTCTTTTGTTTGATCGAATCTCTTTCCCCAAACTGCATTCCCCGCATCAACAGCTTGTTTTAATTTAGAAAATGATTTTTCGGAATACTTATCCTTGCTTGAATTATCATTAGTTATTTCTTCAGCCTTCGCAAGTTTTTGCCCAAAGTCATCAACAGCTTTTAATACTAAATCTTGCTTGATGATTCTTATAGATCTGATAATTGTATCTATTGCATCATCTGTAACTTGATTTGCTTCTAAAAGCTTAGTAGCTTCTATATATTTATTTTTAAATTCAGTACTTTTCGGATCCTTATAAAGACCATCGTTAATATCTTTATTTAATTCTTGTATTGAATCTAGAAATTCTTTTAATTTTTTCTTGTTTCCTTCTTCAAGTTGACTTCCTTCAGGTCTTTTTGTGCTTAGATTAAGTTTTAATACTGCATCTTGTTCTGCTAATCCTGGTCCTCCCATATGTGCCTTAGTTTTTATATGAATTTTTTCTATATCTGATTTAGGCATAATTAATCTAAAAGTTTTTGTGTCATTATGGCTATTTACCAAACTTGCATCTTGCCAATTTTCATTTTCTCTATTGTACTTTAATCCCTCGACTTCAGCAGTTATTCCAAGGTATGAACCCTTCTTAAAGCTTAGTTCGTAAATGTTTGAGTTGGCTTCTTCTATCAATAGGATACTAGGATTCATAAATTGATTTGCCATGGATTTTTCTTTTTCATTTCCGTATTGAAGTATTTCTCCATTAATTGTAAACCTTCTCTTAGATTCTTCTTTGGTAACTAATTGATCCAGGGCTTTTTGTAGTTTCTCTTCTGTCTTATTCATTTCTAGAAGATTTTTTATTTTGCCAGCATCATAATCACTTTTAACTTCTGATAGAACTCTTTGTAATTCAGCAATTGTAGAAAGAGTGTAGTGGTCCTTGTTGTTAATTTTTTCTTCTGCTTGTCTTACAAGTTCTTTGTATTTTTCTTCTGAAAATGGTGCTGCCTTGATTGCCTTATATTTTATTGCTAGGTCACTTATTCTTTCACGTATTTCTTCATCACTTGGATTAGATTTTTCTAAAACTCCTCTAGCCTTGTTATAAGATTCTAAAAACTGATTTAAAGTTGCTGCATCCCAAATTTGTGTATTCTTATAAACATATCTGTATCTGTACTTATAAAGGCTTTTTGCAAGTTCATTTTTCTTTTCTCTCTCTGCCTTTCCTTCTTTTGCATCTTCACGTGCAATAAACTCAAGAATCTTACTGTGAACTTTAATCGGAATATCATCACTCTCACCCATTACATTAATATTTTCTGGTCTTGGCATTGCTTTTATTTCTTCAAAAGTTTTACCGCCATATTTTTTGAGTCCCTTGTTTTCTCCCTTGAATTGTTCCCAAATCATGGCAATATTACCATATACTCCATTCACAGTATCTGTTTCATCGACTATTCCTTCAACAAAGTTTGCGTTTTTATTTACAAATACTTTTAACTTATAAGTAAAACTTCCATCCCTTATTACTAATTGTTCTGCATTTGAATCCTTAGTTAATTCCTTGAGCATATTGCTATCATTTTCCGTTGCTTGTGTTACTCCATCTAGGGCTTCATTAGCTAGGGCATACACTGGACTAGTCACTGGAAAAGATGACATAAGAATTAGGGATGCCATGGAAACTGCTAAAAATTTATTTTTCATTTTTTTCTCCTTTAAAAATTTATCTTTCATTAAACTCTCCTTTTCAATTATTTTCTTTTATTTTATCTGCAAAGTATCTTGCAGCTTCTTCTAGTTCTTCATCTGTTGCATACCTTGATGCATAAGATGTTTCTATCATTTTTTCTTTTATCTTTTTTTGGAACTACTAGTCCTGTTATTCCTTTTAATTTTTCTATCATTCTAAGCCTTATAATGTTTAAAAAACTTTAAGGAAACTCTTAATAATGTTAATTCTTGTCCATCTTGTAAAGAAC
>NZ_KQ960241.1:0-4577 GCF_001553125.1 Peptoniphilus sp. DNF00840 | reverse complement strand
GTGTCGCAATATTATTTGCAATTCATCAATTTAAAAAAATTTTTTATTGGACTTACTATAGTTTGTGCTTTAATTTTATTATTTTACTATTTTGCTTTTTTTGGAAGTCCTATTTCAAGACTTGTGGCGGAAAAGTCTGCTACTAAATATATTGAGAGTCACTACAAGGACTTGGACCTAAATCGTGACAGGGCCTATTATAATTTTAAGGACGGCTACTACACTGTAAGGCTTCGCAGCAAAACTAGTAAGGACACTGCATTTATGTTAGGCTTTGATTCTTTTGGCAAGTTAAAGCAAGATACTTACGATGATATTCTATTTAACACTGAGATCAGATTATCTGACGAGCTAAGAGAATATGGGTCTAAGCTCCAAGAGAAGTATAGTTTCCCTTATGAAATTTCTTTGACTACTCTTAATGATGATCTTGAAGGAAAACTCATTCTAGACCAAAAATTTGATTTTAATAATTTTAAGGAAGATTTAAATGCTCAGACCTTTGGTTATGTTAAAAAGCCAAGCTTTGAAGAGTGTTTTGATGCTCTTTGCGATTTGCAAAAAATTATGGATAAGACTTCTTTGAAGGTCACTAAATACTCTGTTATTTTAATTCCAGAAGAAAATAAAAAGCCTGATGGGGAAGCTGAGTCCTGGGCAGGCTCTATTAGCGTCAGTGATGTTCCTCAAGAAGTCTTGAGAAATAAAGATATAAAAGAATTTAAAAATATTTATGAAAAGTCAATAAGTGAAACTAAGGATTAAGAAAAACTCTCATTCTAAGATTTCCATTTTAGGATTTCTTAGGATGAGAGTTTCTTTTTGCCTTTAATTAAAAAATTTGATTTTTTATAAGTTTATAATTTTTTATAGACTTCTCTTGTGAAGTCTGTTTTTAATTTTCCAGATTTAATGTTATACAAGTCACTTGCCAAAATTTCCTTATCAAGCAGCTCTTTTGTGATGCCTGATGATGTGTCGTAAAAGGATTTAAAGGAATAAATTTTATTTTTATTTTTTGATTTTTTAAAAATTTCTAGACCTCTCTCGTCGCAAGCGAGGACTCTTGTGTAGGGCTCTTTCAAAGAATTTTTTATTAAGTCTTTTTTGATGTCTAAAAGGATTTCTATAATTAATCTCTTTATCCTAGACCTGCTGTGTCTTTTTGAGTGGACTTTTTCTATGAGGTCCTGAAAATTTTCTGCATCGAGATTTTCCAAAATTCTATTTTCAAGTCCTTCTTCATAATCAAAGTAGTCCTTAAAATTTATTTTTTCACTTAGCATCTTGTACTTGAAGATGTCAAAGTAATTTTCTAACTTGTTTTCCGCTACTAAGTCATAGCCTGGCAAGAAGTTTGAGGCATTTTCACCTTTATAGACTAGGTTTCTAATGTGTGATGCTGATGCAAAGTCATCAAGGGTAAAGTTATCGTGGTGGTTAACATTTTTTCTCTTTATTGAGTGAGGATCTATACTCGAATTTAATTTTGTAAGGCTTCTAAGATATTCGATGCCCAAGATGTTGTTGGGTCTTTTTAAAATTTCTTTTTCTTCATCACCTAAGAAGTCCATGGCAAGTTGGCGAGACCTTATAAAGGACTTGCCTTCTGATAAATATTTTTTTAACTTAGCTTCATCAAGGTTCTTGTCAATTTTATTTTGAAGACTTCTTAAGACGTCAAGGTCATCTTCACTGCCAAAGTAAAGTCGATCAATAATGCCCATGGAGTTTAAAATATTTATAGCTCCAAGAGCAAAAATTTCTGCATTAGAAGTTGCATAGGGAAGGGGGAGTTCTAGGACAAGACTTGCTCCATTGTCTATAGTCTGCCTTGCTCTTTCGTATTTATTAATAATTGCAGGCTCGCCCCTTTGGACAAAGTTGCCAGACATTATGACTACAATGAAGTCTGTGTAGTCCTCTTTTATTTTATTAATTTGATAGGCGTGTCCCTTGTGGAAGGGATTGTACTCGGCTATTATAGAAGCAATTTTCATATTTTTAAATCTCCAATTATTGACTAATGGCTACAACTGTTATAAACTAATTATTAGTTATTATACTATATTTAATAAATTTAAAAAACCGAGGAGGAAATATGAAGATATTAGTTATTAATTGCGGATCATCTTCCCTTAAATATCAACTTATTAATATGGAAACAGAAGAAGTGATGGCAAAGGGTTTAGTTGAAAGAATCGGAATTGAAGGTTCAAGAATTAAACACGAAACAATTGGTAAGGAAAAGAAAACTATTGAAACTCCAATGCAAGACCACAAGAGAGCTCTTGAACTTGTAATGGAATCCCTAACAAATGAAGAATACGGTGCAATCAAATCACTTGATGAAATTGATGCCGTAGGTCACAGAGTAGTACATGGTGGCGAAGACTTCGCTCAATCTGTAGTAATAGACGAAAAAGTCCTAAAGGGAATTGAAGATAATGTTGAAATAGCTCCTCTTCACAACCCACCAAACATTATGGGAATCAAGGCTTGTCAAAGACTTCTTCCTAATGTTAAACAAGTTGCAGTTTTTGATACAGCTTTCCACCAAACTATGCCAGAAGCAAGCTACATCTATGCACTTCCATATGAATATTACGAAAAATATAAAATTAGAAGATTTGGCTTCCACGGAACTTCTCACAAATACATCACTAAGAGGGCAGCAGAATTACTTGGCAAGGATGTAAATGAAGTTAACCTAATCACTTGCCACCTTGGCAATGGTTCAAGTATCTGTGCAGTTGAAAAGGGTAAATCTATTGATACATCAATGGGCTTCACACCACTTGAAGGACTTGCAATGGGTACAAGATGTGGTGACTTAGATCCTGCTATTCTTCCATTCATTATGGAAAAAGAAAATCTTTCTACTGAAGAAATCAAAACTCTAATTAACAAAAAATCAGGTGTACTAGGAATTTCTGGAGTATCAAGTGACTTTAGAGATATTGAAGAAGCTAGAGACCAAGGAAACAAGAGAGCAAAACTTGCACTTGATATCTTTGAAAAGAGAGTTCGTGGTTACGTTGGTTCTTATATGACTGAACTTGACCATGTTGATGCAATTGTATTTACAGCTGGCGTTGGTGAAAACTCTATTGAAATGAGAGAATCAATTTGTGCTGGATTGAAATCTCTAGGCATCAAAATTGACCCTGAAAGAAACAATGTAAGAGGAGAAGACAAACTTATTTCTTCTGACGATTCTTCAATCAAAGTTTTTGTTATCCCAACTAACGAAGAGCTTATGATTGCAAGAGATACAAAGGAACTTGTTTAAGTTTAATTTTCAATATAGTATTGACAGACTAAATTTTAAAAGTTATAATGATTTGTATGTATTTTTGAGGTGAGTAAATGAAATTAGATCTTAGTACTTTTTTGTCATCTGATGAAGTCAGATTAGACTTTGAGGGTATTCTAGAGGAAAATGACACGGATTTGAATTTAGAGGATCTCAATCTCATCTATCCCGTAGAGTACAATGGATATATTCATGATTTGACAGGGGAGTTAGAACTTTGTCTCAATATTTCCTACAAATTTAAGGCTAACTGTGACCGATGTCTCAAAGAATTTGTAAATGAAAAGGAGACAAGTTACATTGCTTACAATTTTAAAGACCCAAGTCTATATGATGAAAATTCTGTAGACGAATACTTTAAAGTTAAAAATGATTCCATAAATCTTTCGGAAATTATTTTTTCACAAATACTTACTTCCATTAATGGAAAGAATTTGTGTAGCCAAGATTGCAAGGGATTGTGTCCACATTGTGGCAAGAACTTGAATGATGGCCCTTGTGATTGTGTGGAAGAAGAAATTGAAGAAGAAGTTGTGGACCCAAGATTTGGGAAGTTATTAGATTTATTTAAAGATGAGGAGGTGTAGAAATGGCCGTACCTAAGAGAAAAACTTCAAAACAAAGAAAGAACAAGAGAAGAGCATCTTCTTACAGATTAAATAAAGCAACAGTAGTTGAATGTCCTAACTGCCATGAAATGAAATTACCTCATAGAGTTTGTCCTTCTTGTGGACACTATGCAGGCAAAGAAATTGTTACAGAAGCAGAATAATAAAGTGAGACTTAGGTCTCGCTTTTTTTATTTGCCTTTTGAATTTGAATTTTTAAAATTTTATATGCAAAAAATTAGAGAGGTTTCGCCACCTCTCTTTTTGTTTTAATTATCAAATTTTTTAAGTAAACCTAGGATCCTAGCAAGTAGGTAAATTTTTATAAATTCTAGTCCTAAGTTTAGGATCAAATGAATTCCAATTCTTGTAACTTCTGTATATTTTTCCATAAGCTCACCTCTTCTTGCTTATTTCTTTAAGCTTATTTAATATCAAAATAAGAAAAATTATTTCTACAATGCTTGTTATGTAGTTGGGTTGTAAAAATGTTAAAAATTTTATTGTTTGTGGACTCATAAGCTCCTCCTTTAGATTCCTAAAGTTATTCTTATTTACAGTTTACTACTTTAGCAAAAAAAATCAAATTTAAATTATAGTAAATGTGATAAAAATCACATTCAGATTGTAGACAAACCCAGGAATAATTCCTG
>NZ_KQ960240.1:2666-3126 GCF_001553125.1 Peptoniphilus sp. DNF00840 | reverse complement strand
AAGGTCGGAGGTTCAAATCCTTCTCCCGCTACCATAAAAATATATGGCGGCGTAGCTCAGTTGGCTAGAGCATACGGTTCATACCCGTAGTGTCAGGAGTTCAAATCTCTTCGCCGCTACCATTTTCAAATTAACGGTTTGTGATACATAAACCGCCACCATATTAGGCCCTGTGGTCAAGCGGTTAAGACACCACCCTTTCACGGTGGTATCCCGGGTTCGATTCCCGGCAGGGTCACCAGATGGACGCATAGCTCAGTTGGGAGAGCATCTGCCTTACAAGCAGGGGGTCATAGGTTCGAGCCCTATTGTGTCCACCAAAATTGGGCCTGGTAGTTCAGTTGGTTAGAATGCCAGCCTGTCACGCTGGAGGTCGTCGGTTCGAGCCCGATCCAGGTCGCCAATTAAAATATAGTAAATTTATTTTTAATAAGTGAGATGCTGGTGTAGCTCAATTGGT
>NZ_KQ960240.1:0-2566 GCF_001553125.1 Peptoniphilus sp. DNF00840 | reverse complement strand
CCACCAAAATTTTATATAATTTTTATTTATGCGGGTGTAGCTCAGTGGTAGAGCCCCAGCCTTCCAAGCTGGTTGCGAGGGTTCGATTCCCTTCACCCGCTCCATATTAAGCACCTATAGCTCAGTTGGATAGAGCAACGGACTTCTAATCCGTGTGCCGGGGGTTCGAATCCTCCTAGGTGCGCCAACTAATTATTGGGGTGTAGCCAAGTCGGTAAGGCACCAGACTTTGACTCTGGCATGCGTAGGTTCGAGTCCTGCCACCCCAGCCAAGTGAGACCCATTAGCTCAGTCGGTAGAGCACTTGACTTTTAATCAAGGTGTCGCGCGTTCGAATCGCGCATGGGTCACCATTTTTTTAATTAAATATTTGTGGAGAGGTACCGAAGTGGTCATAACGGGGCGGTCTTGAAAACCGTTAGGGTGCAAGCCCACAAGGGTTCGAATCCCTTCCTCTCCGCCATTTTTAATCTGTGGTTAACACAGATTTTTTATTGAAACTTAATAAGACCCATTAGCTCAGTCGGTAGAGCACTTGACTTTTAATCAAGGTGTCGCGCGTTCGAATCGCGCATGGGTCACCAAGTTAGCTGTGAACTTCTCACAGCTTTTTTTGTTATAATTTTTGTGTTTTAAGAATAAGATATAATTAAAGTTAAAATGTTATTACTAGTAAGTAAGGTGTAAGAAGTTTTAAAGGAAGCTTAGCAATAGTTTGTTGAGTTGTTTGTTAAAAGTTAACAAGTTGTTATTTATGAAGTTGATTTTTTATTTGAGTTTGAGCTTATTATTAACTTAAAAATTTTTTTATAAATTGAGATAATTAATTTTTCTTAACCTTATCTTTACACCCTAAATGCTATACTACTTGTGAGGTGAAAACATGAAGGATTTTGCAGAAAAGAAGTTGTCATATCTTATGTTACTTTTGTCTATTGCTTTTGTTATTTATGGAGCTTACAGACAAGAAGTGGACACTGTACTTTCTAAAGCAATAAGAATTTGTTTGGAGTGCGTTGGAATTGGCTAATTTAATAAATCTTCTAAAGAATATTGGTAAAAAACGAAATTTATTTCAAGGATGCTTTGCCCTTCTCACAAACTTACATATTCCAAACTTCATTAAGGGAACTATCTACACAGGTAAGACTAAGAGCCTTTGTGTTCCAGGACTAAATTGTTATTCTTGTCCGGGAGCTGCCTTCTCTTGTCCAATAGGATCCTTTCAAGCACTTGTTGGCTCGTCAAAATTTAATTTTGCCTACTATGTGACGGGACTAATGCTTTTCTTTGGAACCCTATTTGGGAGGCTTATCTGTGGTTTTATGTGTCCCTTTGGATTTTTTCAGGATCTCCTTTATAAGATTCCCACAAAAAAATTCTCTACAAGAAAATTTACTTTTCTAAAATATCTCAAGTATTTGATTTTAATTTTTGTAGTTTGGCTTTTTGGAATATTTTTAACTGACGAACTTGGAGGGGCTTCTCCATACTTCTGTAAGTACCTTTGCCCACAGGGAATACTCGAAGGAGGGATACCTCTTTCTATTGCTAACAAATCTATCAGAGCTGCCCTAGGAAATCTATTCAAGTTAAAGTTTGTAATTCTCACACTAATAACTTTACTTTCAATATTTTTCTATAGGCCCTTCTGTAAATATCTTTGCCCTCTAGGTGCATTTTATGCAATAACCAATAAATTTTCATTTTATAAATACCATGTGGATGATTCTTGTATTTCTTGTGGCAAGTGTAAGAGAGTTTGTAAGATGGATGTGGACATGTCAAAGAATCAAAATGCTCTAGAATGTATAAGGTGTGGGGACTGCCTAAGGGCTTGCCCTACTTCTGCAATTTCCACCTCTATTAGTAAAAATAAAATTGATGAAGGAGTAAGTTATGAATAAAGTTTTTAATAAGATAAGTAAGTTATTTGTTCTTATGATTCTATTGGTATCTATGTCTGCCTGCACAAGTAAGGCGCCAGAAGCTACTGATATTTCTGCTGGAGACTCTTTCCCTAAGTTTGATGCAGTAGACTTTAAGGGTAAGCCAGTAAACAATGATGTCTTTAAAGACCACCCTGTTACAATTTTAAGTATTTGGTTCACAGGTTGTAAGGGTTGTATTGATGAAATGCCAGCTCTACAACAAATTAGCGAAGAATTGAAGGACAAAAATGTAAAGGTTATGTCAATTTGCCTAGACACTTATGAAGATAAAAAAATAAAGGAAGAAGCAGAAAAAATCTTAGAAGCCAAGGGTGTAAAGTACACTAACCTTGCTGTTAAACCTTCTGAAGAAATTGATGCTTATCTTAAAAATCTAACTGCCTTCCCAACAACTTTATTAATTGATAGACAAGGAAAGGTTATAGGAGATGTAAGTGTGGGTTCAGTTGATGACAAGGATAAGAAGGCTGAACTTTACAAAAAAATTGACGAAGCTATAGCTAATGACAAAAAATAATTTTTTAAAAGTGATTACAAGATAAACCCTCATTGATATACACCTATTGAGACCCTGTATGGGGTCTCTTCAGATTGTAGACAAACCCAGGAATAAT